>SCSX01000032.1 GCA_004297825.1 Spirochaetota bacterium | reverse complement strand
GAATGAATATTTTCGTGCTGACATGCTTTATCCTCATGAAGGATTCAGTCCTTGAACCCGTATCCCACGCCGGAGAAGGTGGTGATGATGTTTTTGTACGCGCCCAGTTTTTTCCGGAGGTTCATGATGTGCACGTCTATGGTCCGGTCTATCACGTACACATCGTCCCCGCGAATGCTGTCGATAATGTTGTCGCGCGTAAAGATTTTCTCGGGATGCTTCATGAAGAGAAAGAGTATCTCGAATTCGGTCTTGGTGAGCTTTACGTCGCCCCCGTCTATCTTGAGCGCGTATTTCTCGGGGTAGAGCTCCACACCCTTGTAGGTGATCTTTTTTTCGGCGAGTATCTGGCTGGCGCGGATATCGCTGCGGCGCAGCACGGCTTTGACGCGCGAGGTGAGCTCCTTCATGCTGAAGGGTTTCGCCACGTAGTCGTCGGCGCCCAGCTCAAGGCCCAGTACCTTGTCCAGTTCCTCCGTTTTCGCCGAGAGGAAAATGATGGGTATGTCCCGGTATTCCTGGGACGCCTTGAGCTTCTTGCAAAGCTCGAATCCGTCCATCCCGTCCATCATGACGTCAAGCAGCATAAGGTCGGGCCTGGTCTTGCCAAGCTCGCGATAGGCGTCCTCGGCCGAGGAAAACGTGGTTATATCGAGGTTCTGCGATGAAAGGTTCATCCTGATAATGTCCTGGATGTCCTTCTCGTCGTCGACAACGAATATTTTCTTTTTCATCGCGCTGGGAGTTACCCCGCTCCTATTTGCTGTGACGTATATCCTCGCCGCCGATATAATAAATCGCGCGCTCGGCGATGTTGGTGGCATGGTCCCCGATGCGCTCGAGGGCTTTCGAAACCATGATGAGACCCAGGGCCTGGCTGATCGTGGCGGGGTTCTCGAGCATATAGGATATGAGCTCGCGGTAGACCTGGACGTTGAGCGCGTCTATGTCCGCGTCGCGTTCGATCACCTTCCGCGCGCGCTCCGTGCTCTTCTCGGTCATGGCCAGGAAGCATTCCTTGAGCATCTCGACACTATACTGCGCCATGATGGGAATGTCAACCAGGGGTTTCAGGGGCGCCCTTCCGTTCAGGCGGATCGCCTCCTTCGCGATAGCCGTCGCGAAATCCCCTATCCGCTCAAGATCTGTGTTGATCTTGAGCATGGCGAGCACCAGCCGCAGGTCAGCGGCGGCGGGCTGCTTGGTCACGAGGATGCGAATACACTCGTCGTCGATCAGCTTTTCGAGCTCGTCAAGCCTGTTGTCGCTCTGTATGACCTCGTTGGCGAGCCTGCCGTCGCTCTTCTTGTACGCCTCCACGGAGCGGTGGATCGCCTCGATGGCGAGGTCCGCCATCTCGAAGATGCGCATCTTCGCGTGTTCGAGCTCCTGTTCAAGGTGTGTGGGCATGTGTCTCCTCCCCGTGTGAATCAGCCGAATTTACCCGTGATATAGTTTTCCGTCATCTGGTTTTCGGGTTTCGTGAATATGACGTCGGTGCGGTTGAGCTCAACGAGGCGCCCCATGTAGAAGAACGCGGTGTAGTCGCTCACACGCGCCGCCTGCTGCATGTTGTGGGTCACGATGATGATCGTGTAGGTTTTCTTCAAGTCCTGGATCAGCTCCTCGATTTTCTGCGTGGAGAGGGGGTCGAGCGCGGACGCGGGCTCGTCCATGAGAATGACCTCCGGCTCGATGGCGATCGTGCGGGCGATGCACAGGCGCTGCTGCTGGCCGCCGGAGAGCCGCATGGCGGAATCGTTCAGGCGGTCGCGGACCTCGTCCCAGAGCGCGGTATTCTTGAGCGAGTTCTCGACGCGCTTCTCGATCTCGTAGCGGTCGGTAATGCCGTTTATCCTGAGCCCGTAGGCGATGTTCTCGAAGATGGACTTGGGGAAAGGGTTCGACTTCTGGAACACCATTCCCACGCGCCTGCGGAGACTCGTGACGTCGAACTTGTTCCCGAATATCGACTCCCCGTCTATGGATATATCCCCCTCGACCCTGGTATGGGGAATGATATCGTTCATTCGGTTGACGCAGCGCAGGAATGTCGACTTCCCGCAGCCAGACGGGCCTATGAGCGCGAGCACGGTGTTGGCGTACACGGGGATGGAGATGTCCTGTATCGCCATCTTTTCACTGTAGTAAAATGTCAGGTTTTTCGATATGACCTTGGTGTCCATTCCCGCTCCCGCGCGTGGATATTTCAATTTCCAGTGCGATGTCAATTTTCAAAGAACAGGTGAAGACTATTTAATAAAATAATGAAGAAAATGTTAATTTTAGCGAAAGGGGCCTGTTGCCGGTTCAGGGACGCCGCGGCCGGGCAGAAATTTTGATTGTATTTTTTAGCGCGCCGATAAGCATACACCAATTAAAAACGCAAGGAGCACGTGCACGCCATGAGATTTACCCGTTACCCCGTCCCCACGCTCAAGGAAGACCCGTCCGACGCCGTGGTTATGAACCACCGGCTCATGATCCGCGCGGGCCTCATCCGCAAGGAATCGGCCGGCATGTATATTTACCTGCCGCTGGGATTCCGCGTGCTCAGGAAGGTGATCGAAATCGTGAGGGAGGAGATGGACCGGGCGGGCGCCGTCGAGTTTCTCATGCCCGAGCTGACCAGCGCGGATTTATGGAAGGAATCCGGCCGCTGGGAAACCATGGGGCCCGAGCTGTTCCGCATACGGGACAGGAATTCCATGGAATACGCCCTTGCGCCCACGCACGAGGAGGCCTTCACCTCCGCGATGCGCACGATCATCTCGAGCTACCGCGACCTTCCCGTAAACGCGTACCAGATCAACACCAAGTTCCGCGACGAGATCCGCCCCCGCTTCGGCGTGATGCGGAGCAAGGAATTCATCATGAAGGACGCCTACAGCTTCGACATGGACGAGAAGGGGCTGGACGCGAGCTACCAGGTCATGCGCAAGACCTACCGCACCGTCTTTAAGCGATGCGGGCTGGAAACCATCCCCGTCGAGGCGGATACCGGCGCAATGGGGGGGAGCAATTCCGAGGAGTTCATGGTCGCCTCCGAGGTCGGTGAGGAAGTGCTGCTTATCTGCCCCGCCTGCGCCTACAAGGCGAACCAGGAGCGCGCCGAATTCGCGCGCCTCGCGGCGAAGGAGAGCGCCCCCGAGGAACTTCGCATCGTGGAAACCCCGAACGTGCGCACGATCGACGAGCTCGCCGCGTTTTTCTCCTGCGAGCCCGACACATTTCTGAAAAGCATCATCTACCTTGCCGACGGGAAGCCCGTCATGGCCGTGGTGCCCGGGGGGAGAGAGATCAACGAGGTGAAGCTCCGGAACGCGCTCAAGGCGGCGGAACTGGAGCTCGCCCCGAACAACGTGGTCGAGGAGGTCACCGGCGCGCCCGTGGGCTTCGCCGGGCCGGTGAGCAAAAGAACCGTACGCATGATTTTCGATACGGGCGTCGCGGGGATCGCGAACGCGATCACCGGCGCGAACGAGGTGGACCGGCATTACGCGGGCGTCAATCCCGGACGGGATTTCAAGATCGCCGAGCAGACCGATATCACGAGCGCGCGCAAGGGGGACGCGTGTCCCCGCTGTAGCACCGCCATGGACGAGAAGAAGGGCATCGAGGTGGGGCACATCTTCAAGCTGGGTTACAAGTACACGAAGTCGATGGAGCTCACGGTGCTGGACGAGCGCGGCAAGGCGGTGCATCCCATCATGGGGTGCTACGGGATCGGCGTGAACCGCACGATGGCCGCCATCGTCGAGCAGCACTATGACGGGAAGGGGATCATCTGGCCAATCACGGTCGCGCCCTTCCAGGTGCACCTCGTGGGAATCGCGAAGACCGAGGACGAGGCGAGGGCAGTGGACGAGATATACGACACGCTCTGCCATGCCGGCATCGAGGTGCTCTACGACGACCGCAAGGCGAGCCCCGGCGTGAAATTCGCGGACGCGGACCTCATAGGCATCCCGATCAGGATCACCGCGGGGAAGGGTTTCTTCCAGAGCGGGGAGGTCGAGATCAAGCTCAGGCGCTCCACGGAGGTTGCGAAGCAGCCCGTGGGGGGACTGGTCACGAGCCTGCACTCGATGATCGAGGAAGAGTATCTGAAATTCTGCTGAGGGCGGTATCTGCCCCGGGGCTTAATTTTTTATTGACACCCCTGTTTTCCGATTATAATGGGCTCACTTCACGGGGTGTAGCTCAGTCCGGTTAGAGCGCGTGGTTTGGGACCATGAGGTCGGAGGTTCGAATCCTCTCACCCCGAAAGATGCGCCCGTAGCTCAGTCGGATAGAGCAACAGCCTTCTAAGCTGTGGGTCGGGGGTTCGATTCCCTCCGGGCGCGCATACGATCTCACCTGCGTTCCCGGGGGCCACGTATCCGCATGCATTGTTTCCCGTCCTGCTCGTACTACACGATTCCGTCGATAGTGCACATTCCTGCGAATCAATTATTGATTGACCTTGCAACCTCGATCGTTACAATAAGAGCATCAAATATTTTTCAGGCCCGCCGTCAATGGGCTGCTTACCCGCAAGAGGTAGCTTTTCCGGGGAGAATGCCTCCGATTTGAGACGAATTGTCGGGGTAACGAAACCTGAAAGAGTACGGAAATTCCTGAATTGTAAAATGCAGTATCAAATGGAGGACCGCCATGGCCGGGAAAGAAAACAAAATCCGTATGAAAATTAACGAAGCCTGGCACGAGTTTTCGCTCGACAGGGATATTACGCCAAATATGACCCTGGCTTATTTGCTGCGCGAAAAGCTCGGGTTGACCGGCCTCAAGGTTTCCTGCGATGAAGGCGCCTGCGGAGCCTGTACGATTATCATGGATGGGAAACCGGTCTTATCCTGCCTCACGCTCGCCGTACAGGCGAACGGCCATGAAATAATCACCATCGAAGGACTTCCCGACGACGATCCCGTCGTAGAGGCCTTTGCGGAACAATGTGAACCCGGTTATGGGACCGCTTTACAATGCGGATTTTGCACCCCCGGCTTCGTCATGAGTACGAAGGCCCTGCTGAAAGAAAAACCCAAACCGAGTCTCGTCGAGATCAAAGAGGCCCTTTCCGGACATATCTGCCGCTGCGGCTGTTATGCGGGTATTGCGCAAGCAGCTGTCCACGCGGGGGAAAAAATTCAAACAAGGGGCGGAAAATCATGAAACAGGGCTATAAGCAGCGTACGGATCGCAAGTTTATCGGCGGATACCGCCCCCGGATAGACGGCCTGGAAAAAGCGTCGGGCAAGGTCAAATATGCGGATGATATTTCCCTGAAAAGCAATTATCCCGATATGCTTTACGCGAAAGTTCTGCGCAGCCCGTATGCTCATGCGAGAATAAAAAGCATGGATATCGCCAGGGCCGAGAAGCTTCCCGGCGTAAAAGCAATACTCACCTACAAGGATCCGGAGCTGGCTTCGCTAAGGGCTACGAACGCGGGCTGGACGGATGGCGTGGATACTGTTTCCTACGATCGGATGATGTGGGGCCATTTTCGCGATCGACGCGTCCTGGGAGATCATGCCTGCTGGGCCACCGACGAAGTAGGTGCTGTGGTCGCGGCG
>SCSX01000031.1 GCA_004297825.1 Spirochaetota bacterium | reverse complement strand
AAACTCAAACAGGCCCGTAATGCAAGATTTGAACGAAACAGGGAATTGAACAGCAATCTACTGGAGGATTTACCAGCTTAATTCAACCGAAAATAATTCCCATTTGGGTGAAGCGAAACATTAAAACTTATTTTCTTTTTAACGCGGATGACGGCACGCACGGATTTGAGCTCTGGATAAGCGACACCACCGAAGCGGGCACGAAATTGTTAAAGGATATAAATACAGATACGAATAAGAATTCCGGCAAAAGTAATCCGGTAAGATTTACATATATGAACGGAAAGGTCTACTTCTCTGCTTATGACAGCGTTAACGGAAGAGATTTGTGGGTAAGCGACGGGACAGAGACGGGAACTCATATTGTTAAGGCTCTTAATACTACACTCTCTGAATATCAATCCCCTTTAACTGTAATGAACGGGAAATTGTACTATGGAGTCCATGATACTTCTGACCCGCATCTTTTTGCAACCGATGGAACTGTGAACGGAACACAGAAGGTAAGTGATGTTATATTCGACGTTGAGTCCGCTTATGCAATTACCGGAAAACCGGTTGTAATGAATAACAAACTTTATTTCAGAGGAGTTTCAGGCAGTCATTGGGTACTATATGTGAGCGATGGAACATCTGCAGGAACGGCTATAGTAAAGGATAAAAAATATGCAGGGATTATCGATAACCCACAGTACATGACCGTAGTTGGCAATAAACTGTTCTTTTCTGCCGCCGATGGAGGAACCTACGGCAATGAATTATGGGTAATTGACGGCTCAGCGGCAGCGGATGAAGCAAGCATGGTTAAGGATATTAAAACTGGTACTGGCAGTTCAAATCCCAAATTTATTACAGCCATGAATGGGAAAGCATATTTTCAGGCTGCGGACATATCAGCAAATGGACTGTGGGTAAGTGATGGCACCGAGAGCGGCACCAGTATGATTGTTGATGCAAATACGGTCACAAAGCCCACTTCATTGACTGTCCTGAATAATAAACTGTATTTTTTCGCAACAAATTATACAACTGCTTCTACTAGTTTCTTTATGAGTGATGGTACAACCGCAGGGACAGAAAGTATAAATGTTAACGAATTGTATGTTACCCTCGATGAGAAGGCGGTTATTGCTACAATGAATAATAAATTATTCTTCAAAGCAACATGGGTACCTAATGGTACAAATGATGTGTTGTGCATGAGCGACGCAACAGCGGCCGGCACTGCAATGCTTAAGGATATAACCCCTGGAACAGCAAGCGGTTCTACTCGTCCGGGTAATTTTCTGGTTGTAAAAGACAGTATATATTTTTCTGCACTCGACGGGACAAATCGCTATGAACTCTGGGTAAGCGACGGTACTGAAGACGGCACAAAATTGTTTAAGAATATAAATCCATCGGGTAATGGAGATCTGTTAACAGACTCGTATTAGACTGAGGATTGGAAGAAGTTATCGATGAAAAGCGGTACGAATCCGTAGAAACAGGAATATCCCTATTCATCGATAACTCTCAATAGTTCACCCCATATCTTTTGATCAGTCGAAAAGAGCAAGTATCCGGGCTGTGACATTAACTTCTCTCCGGGAGCTTTTTAACCGGGGAGCGTTGACTTTTCAGCGGAGGATGCTTCCGGTATCAACCGTTATGTCAGCGTACTTTCCTGGAAAAAGAATGCGGATTCCTATGTATTGTCCTTCGTTCACGGAAACACTTCTTATAATGGCGCTTATGTCGGGAGGAACCGCGCTCCGGGGAGAGGGTATTTTCCTTGATACTAATAATAAGCTTTACTTTTGCTGTGGTGATTTTTAATACTCTTTTGTCTGCGCTTCTTAACGCAGCATTTACTGCTATTGCTATTTATTATTCCCAAAGATAATATTACATGTACATTATAAAGAAAAAGCTCTTTCCCCTGTGTCTCATAACACTGCTTTTGCCCGTGTTTTCCATGTTATGCGGATGTACGGCTTCCGGGAAGAAGAATCCGGTCGCAGTAAAAGGCTCCATTGATTTCACGGAATGGAACTTCAGCAAAGACGGAACAGCCGGGCTGGACGGGGAATGGGAATTTTACCGGATGAGCTTTCTTTCGCCGGATGATTTCCGGAAATCCGGCAGCCACGCAGGACAAGGTTATATGAACGTACCTGGCGGATGGAACCCGGGCCGAAAAATATACTCACCGAACCTGGCAAACGGATATGCAACATACCGGCTTCGCATAATCATGGGTGGAGAGCAATCGAACAGCCTTGGCCTGAGGCTCGGCTTCGTGAGATCGGCGTACAGGCTGTATGTCAACGGGAAACTGATCCATAGCGCAGGAACGCCCGGAACAAGTGCCGCTTCGACGGTTTCTAACTTTTCCGACGATATAGTGCAGCTTCCCGTAACAAACAGCAATTACGAGGTAATTCTTCAAGCTGCGAATTACCACTTCCCGGCAGGCGGAATTATAGGAAGGGTGGATATTGGCAGCATGTCACGGCTCATGGATTCCAGGCAACTGGGCAATATCTTTACAATTTTCCGGGCGTGCATTCTTGTTCTGCTGGGATTGTACCAGCTTTTCATCTTCTCTATGCAGCCCAGGGAATACCAGTATCTGTTTTTAGGGCTGATCTGCCTGTGCCTAGTACCTGAGATAAGCGGCAATGATAAAAATTTCTGGAGCTCGGTTATATCTTTCTTAACATGGTCCGGCTCTTACCGGTGGGCTCACTTTTCCTACCTGACAGGTGGCATATTTATAATCGCGTATTTACGCCGCATCTTTCCCCTGGACGTTCCACGAGCCGTCGCGTGGGGCTTCACAATTATCATAAGCACTGCGTGTATTATTACTGCCGTGATTCCAGGAGAATACATCAATCATATGCTCCTTCCATACCATCTGATTTCCGTTTCATTATTATTTTTGTACTTATACATTCTGATACGCGCCACAGTCATGAGACGTGAGAATGTTTTTCTTGTAAAGCTTGGGCTTTTTATAATTCTGCTTTTCTCTCTTTTTGATATGTCGCTTCCTTTGTTTTTTTACAGGCTTATCTCAATGGGGATTCCGGCGGTCAGCCTTCGCCCTGCAGGAACCCTGGCGCTTTGCGTGCTGCAGGTAGCAGACATGACCCGCGATTTCATCGTCATGAAGCATCATGTAACGCATCTCTCCATGGACAACGACGACCTTAAGGCTGCCATAAAACGAATGAAGGCTGATTCTCATGTATTGACCGACAGCATTGGTGATAAGATAAACGTTGCTATAGAGTACCTGGCCGCGAACTATGCTTCGGACATATCACGCGAAAATCTTGCACAATCGCTGGGGTTGCACCCGGATAATTTCAGCCGTTACTTCAAGATGCACACCGGGAAAAAATATAACGAATACCTTAACGACCTGCGCATTACAGAAGCCCAGAGACTGCTTGCCGAAACTAATACCCCCATAATAGATATAGCCATGAATGTCGGTTTCCGCAGCCTCCGCACCTTTAACCATGCCTTTATGTCGGGTACTGGCCGTACCCCCGGCGATTTCCGCAAGGGCTGATAAGCTGCAGTCAGTTTGCCCGGCTTAAAAACTCCTGACAGCCAGGCAATATTCTGGCGACGCCAAAATATTGCCGGTTCATCATTACCGGTTAATATTACATGCATGGATGCCCCGGCGCCGGGATGCGCAAAAGGCGTCCTGCTGGATGTTCACATTATCATGGATTAAATATTGTTGTTATAAATAAATCCGGTATCAGGCTGCCCCCACCTCTATATGTTTCCCCGTCAAAATCAGCATATGTAATGCCTGCAACATAAATATTATCACCTGAATCGATAGATATGCTGTAACCATATGCATTAGCACCTTTCAGTTTTGTCCATTGCCGTATTTTGGAATCGTTATATTTTACCACAAATGCGTTATAATTACCTGTGCTTGTTTCTCCGTCAAGATTCCCATTCGTGTCGCCTGTAACATATATATTATTGCCTGAGTCTACAGCTATTCCGGATCCATGAGTATATGAATTGCTCGCCCCGAAAAATTTTGTCCACTGCTTTGTCCCTGCATAGTCGTACTTGACCAGATAAACATTGGACCAACCGATTTTGGGTTGTCCGTCGAAAGCCCCTTCTGTATAACCTGTAATATAACAATTACCGTTTGAGTCTGCTGAAATACCTTTTGTCATTATACTTTTATTTCCGCCCAGAAGTTTCGTCCATTGTTTGTTTCCTGAATTGTCATATTTAACTGTAAAAATAGCATAAACATCCGGTTTAGTCTCTCCATCAAGATCGGAATATGTACTACCTGTAATATATGAATTGCCGCCTGAGTCTGTTGATATGCTATACCCATATGCTGTAAGTTTATTGGTTTCGCCGAGAAGCTTTACCCACTGGTTTTCTCCGGAAGAATTGTATTTGGCTGTAAATGTACAGAGGTAACCCCATACTGGATCAGCAGTTGTGCCTGTAACATAACAATTACCGCTTTGGTCTGCAGATATACTATATCCTTCTATCTGCGAAAAGGAGGCCGGCGCCCCTGCTTCACCCAGAAGTTCCGTCCCCAGAAGTTCTGTCCACTGTTTTACTCCGGAACTATTATATTTCATAACAAATGCATTCTCGTAGCCGCCGGTTAATGTCTCTCCATCAAGATCAGTTGTTGTATATCCTGTAACAAAAAAATTACCGCTCTGGTCTGCAGATATTTTGCCAACCGAAATATCCGGAAAGCTGCCCAATGGAATCAACCATTGCTTTATCCCCGAGCTGTTATATTTAACGACAAAAAATTTAGACCAGTTCCCGCTTATTGTTTGTCCGTCAAGATTGCCATCGCCGGCTGCCCCTACTATAAGATAGCTGTTGCCGTTTGAATCTACAGATACACTGTTTGTAGATGTATATACACCATTTGCACCCAGGAGTTTTGTCCATCTTGACCACATTGCGTATAAAGTTACATCCGACGTACCCATTGTATAGCTTGCTTTATCTCCATAAGCAACGCTGCCTTCTGATGTTTCCGCCCATCCTGCAAATTTAAAACCTTGCATTGTAAATGTATTGGCAGCTAAGTTCATTGTTAAACCGGTTGCAATTGCCTGTTTATGCATTATCCCGGCAGCCCCGGTGTCGTTTTTTTCAAATGTAATTGAAACTGTTTTAGTGGCTGTCACTATATAATCCTGCATTGAGCCATTCACTGCTGTTACGGTATAAGTAACCTGGCCGGTAAAATCTTGCGCTGTTCCGGATGCCGGATTGATGCTTGCCCCGGTATGAGTGATAGTCGGCACAAGTGCAGTTAGATCGGTTCCATTAGGTACATATATCGCTATACTATGGCCAGCTTCGCTTATAATACCGGAAGCTGAAAGACCATCAATGCTGAAGGCCGTGATCGCTTTTGTCGATGGCCCGGGTGAAACAGAGTTTTCTGTGCTGCCTCCGCAGGCGGTAAACGCCAGAGTTGCCGCGATCAGTAGCATTGCCGAAAATCTGAGAAACTTCATAAAATACTCCTTTAATACTCTTAAAAACAAAATTTACTGACTTGATTCACAGGCACAGTTATCAGTAACATAAGCATAAGATAATAAAAAAGGTCTGGAGATGTCTGGCAATATTCTGGCGACGCCAGAATATTGCCAATATATCAACACGGGGAACTGGTAGTATTTATCCGGTATTTAAAACATGGAGCATAATGAAAGCCTGGATTGTAAAAATAGCTAAGAAATAAATTATCTTGATAATTTTAATATTCATCAACTTGATTCTAATGATGATGCTTTGGCTACAACGTCTGAGCAGATTGTAGTTCTATTTCCTGCTTACTGTACTTGTTGCGCGTCCAAGATCTTCACAAAAGCGACTGGAACGGTGCCGAAGGCCGAGATCTCTAAGGCGAAGAAATGCCGCAAGGAATTCCTGGCGCGCAACAGCGAGCGAAAAGTAAGGGGGCATTAGATGAGATCGTTCAGAAAACATCTCGATGAACAGATGAAAGACCCGAAGTTCAGGAAGGCGTATAACGAGGAAAAGAAGTACATTGAACTCGCGGTAAAAATAGCGAATGAAAGGAACCGCCTGGGCATCTCACAGGCAGACCTTGCGAAAAAGGCGAGCATCACCCAGCAGCAGCTTTCCAGGGTCGAAAACGGCGCGAACTGCAACGTCCAGACCCTGGTGAAAGTGTGTTCAGCTCTCGGTCTGAGGCTTAAAGTTGATAGGGAAGGCAAAAAGTCAACGCATGCCCGCTGATAGCATAGCGGGCATGCGTTACCGTGGTCCGAGAGCGCCCATCCATTCTGAGCGCTATTCGTGGCCGGCCCGCGATTCGGCCCCCCTGATTTTTATGAACCGCATTCATCGCCACGCTCCGTTTTGAGGATACCGTGGAGCGATCGCTGACTGTCCGGTCGTTTCCATAATAAGTCATCGTTCCCGTAGAAATTCATTGACAAAAAGATGCCTCTTCTTTTGGATTGAATTGCAGACATTTATTTAAAAAATGTTAAGCTAAATTCACCGGAGGTCATATATGGCTCTGAACAAGCTGGTTGACACAAGAGACTGCCGTTTTGTTCTTTTCGAAATGCTCGAAGTTGATAAGCTGAACAAATTTCCTAAATACGCCGACATGGACCGCGACACGCTTGAGGCCACCCTCGACCTGGCAGAGCAGATCGCGATGGAGCAGGTGTATCCGGCCAACGCGCCCGCCGACAAGGAAGGCGTCAAATACAATCCCGATACCAAGGAAGTGAAGGTCCCCCCGGCATACAAGACCGCGATGAAGGCGTACCACGAGGCCGGTTTCATCTCTCTCGCGGTCGAGCCTGAATTCGGCGGGATGGGCCTGCCCGAGGTCCTCTTCCAGTCCTGCACCGAGTATTTCAGCGCCGCCTGCGTGGCATTCACGATGTATCCCATGCTCACGATCGGCTCCGCGAACATGATCAAGGCGTTCGGAACCCCCGAGCAGAAAGCAACCTATCTCCCGAAGATGTACACCGGCGAATGGGGCGGAACGATGTGCCTCACCGAGCCCGATGCCGGTTCCGACGTGGGCGCCCTCAAGTCCAAGGCCGTCAAACAGGCCGACGGAACGTACAAGATATCCGGGACCAAGATTTTCATCTCCTCCGGCGACAACGATATCTATAACAACGTGATCCATCCCGTTCTCGCCCGCATCGAAGGCGATCCCGGCGGAACGAAGGGCATATCCATCTTCATCGTTCCCAAGTTCCACATCAACAAGGACGGTTCCCTGGGCAAGCAGAACGACGTCGTGTGCGCGGGCATCGAGCACAAGATGGGCATCAAGGGCTCCGCGACCTGCACCCTGAGCTTTGGCGACAACGGCAACTGCGTGGGCTATCTCCTGGGCGAAGAGCGCAAGGGCATGAAGATCATGTTCCAGATGATGAACGAGGCACGCATCTTCGTGGGCAACCAGGGCCTCGCGGTTTCCAGCGCCGCCTACATGCACGCGATCACCTACGCGAAGAACCGCCTCCAGGGCGCGCACGTCACCCAGATGCTTAACCCCGAAGCGAAGAGCGTCAACATCATCCAGCACCCCGACGTCCGCCGCATGCTTCTGTGGATGAAGTCGAACGTCGAAGCGATGCGCATGATCTCCTACTTCGTGGGCTACAACCTCGACTACATGCACGTTGCCGACGCCAATGAGAAGAAAGAGGCGCAGGCGCTCGTCGAGATCATGATCCCGATCTGCAAGGCCGGCAACACCGACCTTTCATGGCTCGTCACCGGGGAGGCCTGCCAGGTTTACGGCGGCTACGGCTTCTGCTCGGATTATCCCGTCGAGCAGCTCGCCCGCGACGCGAAGATCCTGTCCATCTATGAAGGCACCAACGGCATCCAGTCGATGGACCTCACGATGCGCAAGATACTCATGAACCCCGAACAGTACAACTACACCGTGTACAAGAAGAAGATCAAGGAAACCTGCGCGAAGGCGAAGGGCGTGGTCGAGGACAAGTACATCGTGATGCTCGAAAGGGGCGTCGAGAAGATGGACGAAGTCATCGCGAAGATGAAGGAGCAGATGGGCGGCGGCAAGTTCCTCCACCTGTTCGCCGCGGCGACTCCTTTACAGGTCGCCTTCCGCTACCTTACCCATGCGTGGATGCACCTCTGGGCGCTTACGCTTGCGACCCCCAAGATGAAGCAGCTTGTGGGCGACAAGAAGGGTCCCGAGCGCGACGCGCTGCTTAAGGACAACGCAGAGGCGGCATACTATTCCGGCAAGGTCCTTTCGGCACAGTACTACATAGGCAGCGAGTTCCACCGGTATTTCGGCCAGATCGATTCGCTGCTTTCGGACGAAGCGGCGGTTATCAAGACCTCGGACGAGATCTTTACCGGCGCACCGGCCGAATAAGCGGTACTATTTCTGATACGTATATGAGAGGGGGCAATCGCCCCCTCTCTTTATTTGGGTGCGCCCGGCATGGGCGCGCGCGTGGTGGTTGAAATAATCACCCGCCCATGCTCATTGATGAGGTGCGGGTGCATTGGAGGCAGGCGGGTATCGTCATGTGGATAAATGAAATGAACCGGCTTGGGGCCTCGCGCATCCCTTTCCTGTTCATCATCGATTACGAAATGCGCCATCCCACCGTGCTGCCGCTTCCCGCGGTGGATCCCCGGCGCATTCTTTACGCGGCGGGCGGCATCAGCAATTGCGGCGAAACGGATGCACGCGGCGGCCGTCCCGTTGCGCTTGCGAGCAGTCCCGTCGCGTACGATCTATACATGGAATCCTTCAACCGGCTTCAGCGCCATCTTCGCGACGGGGACAGCTACCTTGCAAACCTGACCTTCAGGACGCCCGTCGTGCCGGGAGCGGGGCTCAGGGAAATATTTTTCCTGAGCCGCGCGCGGTACAGACTCTGGTGGGCCGATAGGTTCGTGGTATTCTCACCGGAATGCTTTATCAGGATCGAGGCGGGAAAAATCGCCGCTTTTCCCATGAAGGGTACTATTGATGCATCCATACCGGGCGCGCGGGAGACGCTCCTTGCCGACGAAAAGGAGCTCGCGGAACACCTGACTATCGTCGACCTGCTGCGTAACGACCTGTCCATCGTGGCGCGCAACGTCCGGGTCGAACGGTTCCGGTATGCGGAACCCATTTTGGCCGGGAGGAGCGCGATCATCCAAACGAGCTCCGAGGTGTGCGGCGAACTTCCGGGCGATTACCATGCGCGTATCGGCGATATCGTCGCCTCGCTTCTTCCCGCGGGGTCCGTCACGGGCGCGCCCAAGAAGAAAACTGTTGAAATTATTTCCGAGGTGGAGGACTATTCCCGGGGTTATTATACCGGTGTTTTCGGAATTTTTGACGGCAACGCGCTGGACAGCGCGGTGATGATCCGGTTCATCGGGCAGGAAGGAAACGAATTCTATTATAAAAGCGGGGGCGGAATCACGGTGTACAGCGATCCCCGCGCCGAATACGAGGAGATGGTCCGAAAAATTTATGTCCCTGTTGCTTGAATCGATCCGGGTGCAGGACGGCGCGCTCTTTAACGCTCACCTGCACAACGAGCGGATGAACCGGTCCCGGCGTGCGCTGTTTGGATGCGGCGGCGACGTGGATTTGCGCGCCATGGTGCGTGTCCCGGAGGAATTCCGCGCGGGACTGGTGAAATGTCGTGTGCTCTATCGCGCGGACATCGAGCGGATCGAGTTCGCGCACTACACGAGGCGCACCGTGAGGTCACTCCGCCTGGTGCGCTCCGACACGATCGAGTACTCGCATAAGTA
Source organism: Spirochaetota bacterium (assembly GCA_004297825.1). Classification (NCBI taxonomy): domain Bacteria; kingdom Pseudomonadati; phylum Spirochaetota; species Spirochaetota bacterium. The sequence continues at coordinate 22,683 of SCSX01000031.1, read as the reverse complement.
CGCGGACAAGTCCGCCCTCCAGGCTCTTCTCGCGCTGCGGAACGGCTGCGACGACATCCTCATTGTGAAGCACGGCCTCGTCACGGACACCTCGTTCAGCAACATCGCGTTTTTCGACGGCGCGCGCTGGGTGACCCCCGCGGAGCCCCTGCTGGAGGGAACAAGGCGGGCCGGGTTGCTCGCCCAGGGCAGTCTATTCGAGGAAGACATACGCGAGCGCGATCTCTCGCGCTTTCGGGCGGCCCGGTGCATCAACTGCATGCTCGATCCGGGCGACATGGATATCTCCATGGAAAGGATAATCGGGGGGCCGATATGCGGGTGATGGTGGTCCTCGCGCACCCTTCCGCCGAAAGCCTTAATGCGGCCATTGCACAAAGGGCGCTCCAGGCGCTCACGCGCGGAGGGCATGAAATTTATTTCCATGATCTGTGCCGCGAAGGATTCGACCCCCTGCTGCAGGGGCGCGAAATGCGGAAAGACGCGCATCTGACCCCTTCCGTGGACGAACACTGCGCCGAGCTCCGGGTGTCCGACGGACTGATCGTGGTGCATCCCAACTGGTGGGGGATGCCCCCGGCGGTGCTTAAGGGCTGGATCGACAGGGTGATCCGCCCCGGTGTCGCCTACGAGTTCACCGACGGCGATTCCGGCGAAGGGGTGCCGGTGGGACTCCTGGCGGGGAAGACCGGGCTGGTATTCAATACCTCGGATACGCCGGACGCGCGCGAGCGGGGGGTGTTCGGAGACCCGCTGGAGCGCATCTGGAAAGATTGCATATTCGGATTTTGCGGCATAACGGACTTTCACCGGAAGGTTTTCAACGTGGTGGTAACCAGCACACCGGCCCAGCGCGCCGGATGGCTCGATGAAGTGGAAGCGACGGTGAACGCCTGCTTCCCGCCGGTCGGCGGGGGGAACTGAAATACGGGGCGCGTGGACGCCCGGATGGGGAGGGCAGATATGGACCTTGGATTGAAGGGAAAGGTTGCGGTGGTGACTGCGGCGAGCAAGGGACTGGGACGCGCGGTCGCCGAGGAACTCGCGGCGGAAGGGATGAAGCTCGCCATCTGCTCGCGCGACGCGGGAAGAATACGCGCGACGGCCGAGGATATCCGTAAGGCATACGGAACGGAGATACTCGACGCGGTATGCGATGTCACGAAACAGGATGAAGTCGATGGGTTCGCCCGGAAGGTGCGGGACACCTACGGGGCGGCGCACGTGCTTTTTACCAACGCGATGGGACCTCCCGCCGGCATGATGAAGGACTTTGGGCCCGGGGACTTTCGCGATGCTATCGAAACGAGCCTCATGAGCGCGCTCAGCCTGGTCTACGCATTTCTTCCCGCGATGAAGGAGCAGCGCTGGGGGCGTATCATCGCCTCGACCTCGATCACGGTGAAGCAGCCCCTGCCGAACCTGGTGCTCTCGAACGTGTCGCGGGTCGGGGTGGTGGCCATGGTGAAAAGCCTTTCGGAGGAGGTCGCGCAGTTCGGGATTACCGCGAACGCCGTGGCCCCCGGCTACATCCGGACCGACCGCGTCGAGTCACTTTTCCGCGAGCGCGCGCAAAGGGAGAATATTTCGTTTGACAAGGTGCGCGGTGACATGGAAAAGAATATCCCGCTCGGCCGCATAGGCGAGCCCCGGGAATTCGGCGCGCTGGTGGCCTTTCTCGCATCGGAGCGCGCGGGGTATATAAACGGGGAGACCATCCTCATCGACGGTGGGATGTATAAGGGGCTCATGTAGACGGTGATCTCGTAGAGACACAGGCGTGTAAGAAAGAGATATGGAGATTAAGGCTTAGAGGCGTTTGGAGGAGACGAGACGGATTATGATCAGGATCAACGAGAACTATCGCGCATTGAAATCATCGTACCTTTTTTCGGAAATCGCAAAGAGGGTGGGGGCATTCCAGGAGGCCAACCCAGAAACGCGCATTATCCGTATGGGAATCGGCGACGTGACCGTGCCGCTCCCGCCGGCGATCATCAAGGCTTTCCACGATGGCGTGGACGACATGGCGCGCGCGGATTCATTCAAGGGGTACGGCCCTGAACAGGGGTATGATTTTCTCCGCGAGAAGATAGCCGAGAACGATTTCCTTTCCCGCGGCGCGACAATATCGGCGGACGAAATCTTTATAAGCGACGGCGCGAAATGCGATACCGGAAACTTCCAGGAGCTCTTCGCGCAGGACTGCGTGGTCGGGGTTCCTGATCCTGTCTACCCGGTATACGTGGACACCAATGTGATGGCGGGGCGCGCGGGCGCGAACGCGGGCGGGCGCTATGAAAAGCTCGTCTACATGGACTGCACCCGCGACAACGGGTTCGTGCCCGATATGCCCGCGGAACGGGTCGACCTCATCTACCTGTGCTTTCCGAACAATCCCACGGGCGCGACTATTACGCATGATCGCCTGCGTTCCTGGGTCGAGTACGCGCACACGCATAAGAGCCTCATCCTCTACGATGCCGCGTACGAGGCCTTCATCCGCGACGAAACCCTTCCGCGCTCAATTTTCGAGATTGAGGGCGCGCGCGAGGTCGCCGTCGAGTTCCGGAGCTTCTCGAAAACCGCTGGCTTCACGGGGACGCGCTGCGCGTTCACGGTGATCCCGAAAGAGTGCAGGGCGTTCGACGCGGAAGGCAACGCGCAGTTCATTCACGCATTATGGAACAGACGGCACACGACCAAGTTCAACGGCGTCTCCTACCCGGTTCAGCGTGCCGCCGAGGCGGTGTATTCCCCGGAGGGGAAGAAGCAGGTCGTGGAGATTGTCGATTACTACCTGGAAAACGCGCGCCTGGTGCGTACGGAAATGACCGCGCTGGGTTACGAATGCACGGGCGGCCAGGATTCCCCGTACATCTGGGTGAATACGCGGAAACCCTCGTGGGAATTTTTCGACCAGATGCTTTCAAAGGCGGGCGTGGTCTGTACGCCCGGCGAGGGGTTCGGCAAGTGCGGCGAGGGCTTTATCCGCATCAGTGCGTTCAACAGCCGTGAAAACGTGATCGAGGCGATGCAGCGAATTTCGAGGCTTTAGACGTTCATCCGGCAAAACCGTAGAGACGTCCCGACGGGACGTCTCTACGGTTTTGCCGGATCCCCCCATCTCCCTTTCTTACACGTCCTTGTCTTTAGTGATTGCATATTCCTTAATCAACCCCAGCAGTTCCTTTTTCCCCTCGCCCGTTTCCGCTGAGGAGAGAAATACCGAATCGACGCCGATATCGAGCGCACTCGCGATCTCGCGCCTGCGGGTCAGGCGCTTCCCGCGCGAAAACTTGTCGCACTTGGTGGCGACGATCGCGATGGGAATCCCGCGCTCCGTGAGCAGGGCGATCATTTCCCGCTCGAAGTCCCCGGGCTCGCGGCGGATGTCGATGAGCAGGAACACGAGGCGAATGCGGTCGCGTGCCGATATATAGGACTTGATGAGCGGAAGAAACTGCTTCTTGAGCTCCATAGGCAGCTTTGCGTAGCCGAATCCGGGAAGGTCGACCAGGGTGATCCGGCCCTCCAGGATGAAAAAGTTCACGGATTTGGTGACGCCGGGTTTCGCGCCCACCTTGACGAGGCCCCGTACGCCGGTCAGCATGTTCAGGAACGACGATTTTCCCACGTTGGAACGCCCCATCACCGCGAATTCGGGGTGGGGGAGCCCGGGAAAATCCGCCGGGCGAAACGCGCTCTTCAAATATACTGCTTTATCGGCCATTCTTATAAAACCTTCTCCATGAGTAACGCGTCGTCGTCGTGGTAGTAGTTTTTGCGGCGTCCGTTCTCGACGAAGCCCAGTGCCCGGTAGAAGCCGAGTGCCTCCTCGTTCCGTGACCGGACCTCGAGGAGCACCCTCGACGCGCCCTGCGCGGAAAGGCCGTCCACGAGCGCCTTCACGAGCATCCGGCCGATTCCGCTCCTGCGCGCGCGGGGACGCACCGCGATGTGGTTGAGCTGGATTTCCCCCTTCACGTCCCACGCGATGATATAGCCCGCGATTTCGCCGGACCTCTCCGCGACCAGGAACCATGAATAGGAAACCGAAAGCTCGTGCTCGATATTCTTCCTGCTCCAGGGCGCGGTGAAGCATTCTTCTTCGATCTCGTGGATCGCGTCCATGTCGCGCGCCTCGGCGCGCCGTATGAGGTGCGTGGATCCGGTCACGCCGCCATTGTGCCGTCATGGACGGTGTTGTTGTCAAAGAAAAATTATTTCCCGGGAAACCGTAGAGGCGCGATTAATCGCGCCTCTACGGTACGTAATCCCAGTCCTTTCATCTCATCAATCTCGTCCCATCCCCCTATCTCCTGTTTCCGTGAAGCACGGACGAGCAATGGCATCGATTCACGCCTTCCCGCGCATCGGACCCCCGAACTCAAAAAGATTTGACAAAACCGCCGAGCATACATTACTTGCCAGAAGCGCATATAATTTGAAATATGCATGAACCATGATACATTTACTGAAAACCAACCTGGAAATGTCCCTATGACCAAGACAAAATGCAAAGTCGTCGTCAAGTCGGAGCTCTGCAAGGGGTGCAGCCTCTGCATCGAATACTGCAAGAGGGGGGCGCTACGCACGGCCGACCAGCTCAATGTGCAGGGGTACTACTTCGCGGAGGCGGACCCGGAACACGAGTGCAACGGATGCCTGGTGTGCACGCTGGTGTGCCCGGAGATCGCGATCGAGGTGTACGGTGAAGAATAAGGTTTTCATGAGCGGCAACCACGCGTTCGCCGAGGCGGCGATACGCGCCGGGTGCACGAGCTATTTCGGCTACCCCATAACCCCGCAGAACGAGCTGGGCGAGTACATGGCCGAGCACCTTCCCAAGAAGGGGGGCGTGTTCCTCCAGTCCGAGAGCGAGACCGCGGCCATCAACATGGTGATCGGCGCGGCGTCCGTGGGGGCGCGCGCGATGACGTCGTCCTCGAGCCCGGGAATAAGCCTTAAGCAGGAGGGGATATCGTTCCTTGCCGGCTTCCAGCTTCCCGCCGTGATCGTGAACGTGATGCGGGGCGGGCCCGGGCTGGGCAACATCGCGCCGGCGCAGGGGGACTATTTCCAGGCGACGCGCGGCGGCGGCCACGGGGATTACCGGACCCCCGTGCTTGCACCGGCATCGGTCCAGGAGGTCGCCGATCTCACCTACGCGGCATTCGATATCGCGGATCACTACCGCACCCCGGTCATGATACTGGGCGACGGCATGCTCGGCCAGATGAAGGAGCCGGTGGTATTCCCGGAGCCCATAAAAAAGCTCCCCGAGAAGGATTGGGCGCTTCGTGGCCGCGGGACGGGCCCCAGCCGCTACATGGCGAGCCTCATCCTGGACGCGACCGAAATGGAGCGCCATAACTGGATGCTCGTGCGCAAGTACCAGGAGATCGCCGCCAACGAGACCCGCTGGGAAGAATACATGACCGAGGACGCCGAGATCGTCGCGATCGCGTACGGCACCACGGCGCGCATCGCGAAGGCCGCGATCAAGCGCGTGCGCAAGGACGGCGTGCCCGTGGGGCTTATCCGGCCCATCACCCTGTGGCCCTTCCCGAAGGCCGTGCTCCAGGAGACCGCGCGCCGCGTGACGAACTTCGTGGTGTTCGAGATGAGCACGGGACAGATGCTCGAGGACGTGCTCCTCTCGCTGGAGGGCAAGGGCACCGTGCACTTTCACGGAAGGCCCGGGGGCGTCGTCCCCACGCCGGCGGAGTTCGCGCGCATCCTCTACCGCGAATACCAGCTCAAGCTGAAGGGAATGTCATGAAACTGCTCAATAAATATCCAAAGTACCATAAGCCGGACGTCGTGAGTCACTACTGCCCGGGATGCGGCCACGGCATCGTCCACCGCATCGTGGCGGAGCTGCTCGATGAGATGGATCTGGGCAAAAAGACCGTGTGCGTGAACCCCGCGGGATGCGCCGTACTCGCCTACAAATATTTAGACATCGACATGCTGGAATCGGCCCACGGCAGGGGCACCGCCATGGCGACCGGCATCAAGCGCGTGCGCCCGGAGCTTTTCGTATTCACCTACCAGGGGGACGGCGACCTCGCCGCGATAGGCACGGCGGAGACCATACATTCCGCGAACCGCGGCGAGCACATTACGGTAATCTTCATCAACAACGCCGTGTACGGCATGACGGGCGGCCAGATGGCGCCCACCACCCTCGTGGGCATGAAGACCACGACATCGCCTAACGGGCGCAACCCGAAATTCGAGGGATACCCGCTTCACATCACGGACGTCGTCGCGAGCTTTCCCGGCGTGGTGTACGCGGAGCGTGTTGCGGTCAACGGCCCCGCGGCCATCCAGAAGACCAAGAAGGCGATCCGCACCGCCTTCCAGGTGCAGGTGGACGGGCTGGGCTACTCGATCATCGAGGTGCTCTCGCCCTGTCCCACGAACTGGAAAAAGACACCCAAAGAATCCTTCGACTGGGTGACCGAGGTCATGTCGAAGGAATATCCCCTGGGCGTGCTCACGGACAAGCGCGGGGGAGGGGCCTGACATGCTGGTAAAGATAATGTTCGCGGGCTCCGGGGGACAGGGCGTCCTCACGATGGGCAACATACTGGGCAACGCCGCCATGTACGACGACTACAACGTCACCTACCTTCCCGCGTACGGCGCCGCGGTGCGCGGCGGCACCGCCAACTGCACGATCAGCATATCGGACGAGGAGATCGCCTCTCCGGTCGCGTCGGCCCCGGATTTTGTCGTGGCGCTCAACCAGCCCTCGGCGAAGACGTTCGGGAACCGCCTGGAATCGGGTGGGCAGCTCCTGTACAATTCCAACCTGGTGCCCGATATGCCCTTCCGCGGAGATATCGACGTCTATCCCGTGCCCGCGAACGACATTGCGAAGAAGCTTGGAAACATCCGGTCGTCCAACATGGTGATACTGGGCGCCTTTATCAAGCTCACCGGCGTGATAAAGCTGGAGGCGCTCGCGAAGAGCGTGCAGTACCTGATGGGCGAGAAGAAGAAGCTCGCGGAGGTCACGATCAAGGCCATCCAAGAAGGCTACGACGGATTTCCGTTCGGGAAGTAATGGGGTCCGATATCGCCGGAAGACCCGGGACGCACATTCACTAAATAAAAGCGCGTCCGCGCGCACGACGCCGATACGCAAGGAGGACTGATATGCCGATAACCCAGGTGAGTGTCGCGCTCGAGAACAAGCCGGGAAAGTTGAACGAACTCTGCGATATCCTCGAGAAGGAGCAGATAAACATACGGGCGATCATGGCGTCCTCGGTGCTCACGCCGGTCCAGGTTCACCTGATCGTGAGCGATCCCCCGCGCGCCGAGGCGGTGCTCAGGAACAGCGGCATGACCGTTACCACGCGCGAGGTAATCGCGGTCGCCACCCCCGACCATCCCGGCGGCCTGAACGCCGTGCTGCGCCCGTTACTGGAGGCCCGGGTCAACATCGAAGCCATGTACCCCTTTATAAACCTGCGCGGCGACGAGGCCATCATGATTCTCGAGGTGGACAAGATCGTCGAGGCCAAGGAAGTCTTGAAGAAGCACTGGGTGAAAACCTACAGCACCGAGATTTACAAGTCGTAAACCATAAAAACCGGTCCGGCGTAGAGACGGCCCGGTGGGCCGTCTCTACGCCGGACCGGTTTTACAACCCCTACATTGCCGCCAGTTTCATCCCCAGCTTTTCCGCCTCCTCCATGACCCCGGTATTGGCCTCGATGTCGCCGGGGTTCATTGCGCTTCCATACACTACGCCGGCGATGGTTGTTCCCGTATAGTTGAACGAGTCCTGGAAACAGCGGATTGCGTTCACCGCGCCCGATTTAAAAGGATCGCTGTCGCCGTAGGTAATGACGATCCCCGCATTTTTCTTGAATGGATGCTTTCCGTAGCGCGCCAGGGCGAAGCATCGATCCATCCATAATTTTGTCTGCGCCGACATGTTGAACCAGTGCACCGGAGTCGCGATGACCCAGGCGTCCGCCTCGATCAGTTTTGGGAAGACCTGCTGCATGTCGTCCTTGATGACGCACCCTTTTGAATCAGGTGACTGGCATTTCCAGCAAGCCTGGCACGGCTTAATGTCCATGCCATGGATGTACAAGGAATCCACCACGGCACCTGCGGATTCCGCACCCTGTGCGAGCCGCGCGGCCAGGGCCGTGCTGTTTCCGTTTTTCCGGGGGCTCCCCAGGAGCATCAGGATTTTTTTCTGTTCGACGGTCATGTGCAACCTCTCTTGGATTGGCGTAAGAAGATCGGATCAGTGAATCACGGCGTCATCTAATTTCAAGCCGGATTTTGGTCTGGGAAAACATGGCTGATTCCGGGAGTCCCGAGAAATCGTGGGTGCCGCAAAATGTGTAGAGACGCGATTAATCGCATCTCTACACATTTTGCGGCCGGGGATCGATGCTCCACGTCCCTGAATTTCGAGATCGGTGAACACCGGCTGCGATAAATCGCGCGGGGACGCGATAAATCGCGTCCCTACTTGTCCGTAAATTTCGCTTCCCGTTTCTCAAGGAACGACGTGGTGCCCTCGCGCTTGTCGTCGCTTTCGCAGCATTCGCCGAACAGCTCGCGTTCGAACTTCAACGCGGTGGTCATTTCCATCGAAAGCCCTTCCTTGATGGCGCGCATAGCGCGGCTCACGTTCACGCGGCTCTTCCCGGCGATCGTCTTCGCGAGCTTCTTTGCCTCTTCCAGAACCTCTCCCTTGGGAGTCGCGCGGTTCACGGCGCCGTAAAGCTCGGCCTGTTTCCCGTTGATGAAATTTCCCGACAGGATGAGCTCGTACGCGCGCCCCTTGCCCACGAGACGCGTGGTCCTCTGCGTGCCGCCGTACCCGGGGATGATGCCGAGCTTGATTTCCGGAAGCCCTATCTGCGCGGTTTCGTCGGCGAGGCGGATGTGGCAGGCCAGCGCCGTCTCCATGCCGCCACCCAGGCAAAAGCCGTTGATCGCGGCGATGTAGGGCTTGTCCGAGTTCTCGATCAGGTTCAGGACCTCCTGGCCGTTCACGAGGTACTCGGCGCCGTCCTTCTTCGTGTTCCTGTCGAGGAATTCCCGTATCTCGGCCCCGGCGATGAATGCCTTGCCCGCGCCGGTGAATACGACCGCGCGCACGGCCTTGTCGGCGTTGGCGCGGACGATCGCGTCGCGGATATCGGCGAGCACGGGCTGGCTCAGGGTATTCATGGGGGGATTGTTGATGGTCATGACGGCGACACCGGACTCGTCAACGGTATAATCGCAGAATTTTTGCGCGCTCATGCAGATGCTCCTTTATTAAAAGTGGGTGATGAAAATAGCGTGAAAAGATTTGCTTGTGCCTGTTGAACGCTCATCGAGAAAACCGGTTGTGTCAAACACAATTTAACCGGCAAGGCCGATCCGGCAAGGGCGTGATCTGTCGCTGAAATATATCTTCCGGGTGTGAATTAATGTTCGGGCGTTCCCAAACGGGAAAACCGTTCATATTTTTCATTTCCCATTCGTATCTATTTGGGACGCTCAGTTTTATCCCGGAGGATACGGAATGCTTCGCACTTCTATAAACATGAGCCACATCGTCTTCGTGAATATCGCCCTTGCCGCGGCAAAGCTTGGAACAACTCGCCAGGCGGTCGTCATCATGCTCCTGAAGCGCGTTCTGCGCGATATTGACCGGTTTCAGGGAGGGTTTACTTTGGTGAGGTATCAGCCCCGTGATCCCTGGAAACGATGGCATTGCTTTCCTATTTGCTTCAGGAAGAACGAGAATGAGTTCGCCTCGGATTTCCGTAAGTTGAGCCGGTTCTCGGTCTCGCATCTGGTAGCCATCGCGACGAAGCGCTACCTGCACGAGTTGCTGTGCGATTCAGCCGGAAGGCATAATTATGTTCGGTTCCCCCCTTATGCCATCGGCCAAAGGAGCGCAGGGGGCATACTGTGCTGGGAATTCTACTGGGGAGACACCGAAAACCACCCGAAAAGGGCCTCCCCCACGAAAATACTCCGCCGCACCGCTTCACATTAAGCATCTTTCGTCCGCGCGCACACCAAACCAGGAGTGAGGTATGCCCATGCACGCCCATCTTCCCGGAAAATAATTCATATACAGTACGCCCTTCCGGAAGCGCGCGCTTATCGGCTGCTGGCAGACTCCTTTGCCAGCACCAGCAGGGTGAGCGCGCGGTTGTACGGAACCGGTATCCCCGATTCTTCTCCGAAAGCGGCAATAGCGCCGTTGATAGCCTGGATCTCAGTCCGCCGGCCCGCGCGCAGGTCTTGAAGCATGGAGCAGAGGTTTTTCGCGGTCGAGGCGCACACCTCACTGACTTCCCGCCGCAACGAAGCGGTATCGAACCCGAGCCCGCGCGCCCGGGCGACGGCCGCGGCCTCCGTGACGATTGCATCCTGCAAATCCGCCACCCCGGGAAGATCGAGCAGCGCGCCGTTGGGCACGTCCAGAAGGGCTCCCAGGGGGTTGATCGCCGCGTTTATGATCGCCTTGCGCCACACGATCTCTTCCGGCGTTGCGCTCACCATGACGTCCAGCCCCGCGCGGGTGAGCGCGCGATCCACGCGCCCGGTCGCGTCCGCGTTCGCGCCTCCTATGGTGACCCTGCTCCCGCCGCCGTGAACGACGGTATGGGGGTCCGTCTTGGCGGCGCCTATCACTGTGGACCCGTATACCAGGCGGCCGGTGCCCACGGCACGGGCGATCACCTGGGCGTTTCCGAGCCCGTTCTGCAGGCTCACCACGACAGCGTCGCGATCGAGGGACGGGGCAATGGCTGCGATGGCATCCGCCGTGGAATAGCTCTTTACGAACAGGAGCACCATTCCACAGCCGGACAGTATCCCCGGGTCGCCGGACACGTTTCCCGCGAGGAGCGTATCAGCCCCCCCGAATTTCACGCTGACGCCCTGCCGGAAGGATCTCCTCACCACATCCGAGGTTTCGTACAGGCGCCATTCCATACCCGCCCGCTGGAAAAAATACGCGAAGAGCGCCCCCATCGCGCCGCCGCCGGCTATTCCCGGTATCATCGATCAATTTCCCCTTTCGCCCGCGATTATGCGGTCCGTATTCACGACTGTCAACACTAATGACGCCGTGCAGGCGGCCGCGCGGCTCCCTAAATTTAACCGGGAGGAACGTTATTTTGTGGATTTATGGGCAACGGGGTATAACATTAGTGTATTGGATTTACATGGTATGAAGAACAAGCTCACATTCGATTACCGGCACGTCCTGAACTCGATTCCCAGCGTGGCGGTGATCATCGACCGTAACGGAAAAATACTCGAACTCAATCCCTACGCGCGCAGGATTTACAGGGACCGGAACGTCGTCGGCAAATACTGCGAGGAGGTGTTCGTCAACTGCGGGAAGCGCGAGGATGGCTGCCCCATCCGCACGGGCAGGGCACCCGGGGTAGGGCGGATCGAAACGGTGCGGCAGAATATACGCGTCGAGAACGGTGAGGAAGAGGTGCGCTGCAGGGTGGTCCCCGCTGAGACCGAGGGTGGGGAGACCGTGTACCTGCACGTGGTAATGGACAAGGACCTCCTCGCGCGCGAGAAGCTCGTCGAGCTCGAGAAAAACCTCACCATCACCACGCTTACCGCGGGGATCGCGCACGAGTTCAACAACATGAACGCCGGCATCTTCGGGCTCGTCGAGCTCGTCCTGGCGCAGGAGATCCTCTCGGAGCAGGGAGTGGACGATCTCTCCACCATACTCAAGATCATAAAGCGCGCGAGCCATCTTATAGACCAGCTCCTCATTTTCGCCAACAAGAAGCCCTCCCGCCGGGTGCTCATACGGATCGAGAATATACTCGACGACTGCGTGAGGATACTTCGTCCCGAGCTGCTGTCCGAGGGCATAGAGGTCGAGATTACGAAGGGAGAGCCCATAGAAGAGCTTTTCCTGGACGAGAACAAGATCAGCCTCGCGTTCATGAACATCATAATCAACGCGCGCCATGCGATGCTGTACAGCCAGGAGAAGAAGCTTCGAATCGAAACGGGCAAGGAAGAGGATTTTGCCGTGGTGAAGATCCAGGACTTTGGTCCGGGTATTCCCCTCGAGCTGCAGGACCGGATATTTGAGCCCTTTTTCACGACGAAGGGCCCCCTGGGCCATTCGCACATTCCGGGGACGGGCCTGGGGCTTTCGGTGGCGGCCGGCGTGATCCACGACCACAACGGAACCATCGAGGTGGAGAGCGAGGCGGGCAGGGGCTCCACCTTCATCATTCGCCTCCCCATCGATACGGGAAGCGAGGTAGACAAGGAGGTCCAGGGAAAATTCAAGGGGTATGACTTCACCGGGAAGCGGATCGTCGTCGTCGATGACGAGGAGGACCTTAACAACCTTCTCACCCGGGCGCTCGCGTCCAAGGGCGCCGACGCCGTATCCCTCTACAGCGGCACACAGGCGCTCGAGTATCTCGCGGCCAACGAGGTGGAGCTTCTCCTCCTGGACATTCAGATGCCCGATATCAACGGCTGGAACGTACTGGGCGGACTTGCCTTCAACGATACCAGGCCGCGGGTCATTCTCATTTCGGGAAACCACATGGTCCTGGGCGCCGCCGACGAGGGCCTGGTGGACCGGGTGCTCGTAAAGCCCTTTGGACTGGACGACCTTTTCCGCGCCGTGTCCGAGGTCCTGGGCCTGCGCCGGAAAAAGATATAATCGGTAAAACTCACTTGATTTTTTCCTCCCGCTTTTGTACCACTGGCGCTTGTCCCTTCCGGACGCACCTCATCGAATGTTCGTGCACGAGGTAGATTATGGCAATGACCATCACTGAAAAGATTCTTGCGGCGCATTGCGGCCGTGACCGGGTGGAGCCGGGCGATCTCATCGAGGCGTCGGTGGATCTCGTGCTTGGCAACGACATCACGGCGCCCATCGCGATAAAGGAGTTCAACGAGCTGGGCATCGACAGGGTGTTCGACCCCGGGAAGATCGCGCTCATCCCCGACCACTTCACGCCCAACAAGGACATTCAGTCCGCCCAGCAGGTGAAGGTGCTCAGGGATTTCGCGCGCGCCCAGGGGATACTCCATTTCTACGACGTGGGACGCGTGGGGGTAGAGCACGCCCTTCTGCCGGAGCTGGGACTGGTGCGGCCGGGCATGCTCATTGTGGGTGCCGATTCGCATACCTGCACCTACGGGGCGCTGGGGGCATTCTCAACCGGGGTAGGTTCCACGGACATGGCCGCGGCCATGGCGACCGGGAAGGCCTGGTTTAAGGTGCCCGAATCCATGATGTTCGTCTTCAAGGGGACCCTCCGTCCGTACGTGTCGGGGAAAGACCTCATACTGCACACTATCGGCGACATAGGTGTTGATGGTGCGTTATACCGGGCGATGGAATTCTCCGGCGACGCGATCTCCGGGCTCTCGGTCGAGGGCAGGCTCACCATGGCGAACATGGCCGTCGAGGCCGGCGGCAAGAACGGGATCTTCGCGGCCGACGGGAAAACGATCGAGTACGTGAAATCCCGCAGCACCTGCGGCTTCCAGGCGTATGAAAGCGATCCACTCGCGAATTATGCCGAGGTGAGGGAATACGACGCGTCCCGGATAGAGCCCCTCGTGGCCTACCCGCATCTTCCCGAGAACACGAAACCGGCGCGCGAGAGCGGCGTGCTCATAGACCAGGTCGTGATAGGATCGTGCACCAACGGGCGCATCGAGGACCTGCGCGAGGCGGCAGCCGTTCTCCGCGGGCGCACGGTGCACAGGGATGTGCGCCTCATCGTGATCCCGGCGACCCAGGAGATATACCGGCAGGCAATGAAGGAAGGCCTGTTCGACGTGTTCATAGACGCCCAGGGAGTGGTCTCCGCCCCCACCTGCGGTCCGTGCCTGGGCGGTCACATGGGCATACTCGCGGAAGGCGAGAAATGCGTGGCTACCACCAACAGGAATTTCGTGGGACGCATGGGGCACCCCAAGAGCGAGGTGTACCTCGCGAATCCCGCGGTCGCCGCGGCGTCGGCCGTGCTCGGCAGGATCGCGCACCCGGACGAATTACAATAAACCCAGGAATGAGGACGCCATGAAACTGACAGGAAACGCGTGGAAGTTCGGCGACGACGTCAATACCGACGAGATCATCCCGGCGCGCTATCTCACCACGAGCGATCCGGTGGAGCTCGCGAAACACTGCATGGAGGACGCCGATCCCGACTTCATGCGAAAGATCGCTAAGGGCGATATTATCGTCGCCGGGAAAAATTTCGGGTGCGGATCGTCCCGAGAGCACGCCCCCATATCCATCAAGGCCGCGCACCTCTCGTGCGTGATCGCCGACAGCTTCGCGCGCATCTTCTACCGCAACAGCATCAACATAGGGCTGCCCATCGTCGAATCGCGCGAGGCGGCGCTCGACATAGCCCCGGGCGACCGCATAGAGGTGGACCTGGATTCGGGCGAAATCTTCAACAGGACGAAAGGGAAATCGTATAAATCCAAACCATTCCCGCCGTTCATGCAGGACCTCATCTCCAAGGGAGGACTCATGAACAAGGTGAGGAGCGAGCTGCAGGGAAAAGAACAGGGGCGCGGGCGGGGCTAGAATATACGCACGTAGTTTTTTGGTTCGATGATGCTGCCCTTCACCTGGAAGGGGATCACGTACCAGCGGTCGCGCTTGTATTTCGAGAGCAGGGCGAGCGTGGCGGGGTTTGGAAGGTCCTGGATGAAGGTGGTCGTGAATTCCAGGTCGATCTTCATATCGCCCTCGAGTTCCCTCGTAAAGCTCCCGTCCATTTTTATGCGTACATCCTGCGAGTTGAACATGAACGAATTGATCTGATACGACTTGCCCGACAGGGTTAAATTCCCGTACACCTTGTTGAACTCCAGGTCGGTAAGTTTGTACTTGAGCTCCTCGAGCCAGACCCCAAGGCCGTTCTGTATTCCCGTGTTGACCAGCTTCCCGCGGTCTATGGAAAACTCGATCTTCCCCATTACGGAATCGAGTACCTGCACGCCCGGCTGTACGCTGAAGGCGAGGTCCACACTGCCGGACGCGGTCCCGAACACGCGGTCGCGGAAGTTCTCCGTGAGCCGGCCCACGTTCTGGGTTTTCACCCCGGAAAAACCCACGTTGAAGTGAACATAGGGCTTATCCATCGAGAGGTCCAGCCCCCCCTTACCCTTGATCTCCCCTCCGAACATCTGCGCCGAGATATTTTCGGCGACGAGCTTTCCCGCGGTGAAGAGGTAATCGAGCGAGCACTTCGTGAGGGCGACCTTGTCGACCTGGACCGAATCGGCGCCTATGTGCCCCTGGATCTCCAGCGGCAGGCGGATCGGGGGCGTTTCGTCGGTGCCGCGCGGGACCGCGTCTTCCTGCCCCTGCGCCGGGTAGACGAATTCCCGCATGTTCACATTAAGGTTTATCTTCCTGAAATTCCCGTCCGTGCTCGATACCACGAGCTCCGCGGGCTGGTCGTAGAGGAGAAGTGTCGCGGGCGTGGGTTCGATGACGCTGTTCGCGATCACCGCCCTGAATTTCAGATCCCTGACGATCCGCCGCCGGGGGTCATAGCCCGCGTCGGTCTCGATCACGCCGCTGTAGCGTCCCTGGCTGAAGGCCAGCTCGCCGCGGACCGTTCCGTAAAGCCCGGCGGGCGCCTGTTTCAGCGCGAGGGGGAGTTCGGCAAGGCGCGCATCGATCCCCCCGATTTTAAAGCGTAAAACGTCGCCCGAGAAGTTGAAAAGAAAATCGTTCACGACCAACGATGTCGAGAGAAACCGCGCCTCGATATTAAGCAGCGACACGGTCTCGCCGGCTATATCCACCCGGCAGCCCCCGTTTACCTCCAGGGGCTTTCCGCCCGCCAGCGTGGAAACGCCTTTCAATGAGCCCTCGACCGCGGCCTCGGTGATCTTGAGTCCGGTGACCCGTCCGGTCACGTCGAGGAAGGGGAGGGACAGGTTTTTCCCCCAGGTATACACCCAGAGCAGAGAGCACTGCGTGAGCCCGGTTTCGCCCGTTATCTCGAACCCGCCGTCCAGCGCGAGCGTAACCGCGGGTTTTACGATCCCGCGGCCCGCCGGAAGCACTATGCTGCAATCGTAAAAGCGCAGCCTGTTTTTTTCCAGGAACTCGAGGGAAGCATCGATGCCGTATTCGCCCTCGAGCGGTTTGAGTTTGCGCGGCGGGTTCTTGAGGCTTATGCGTGCGTTTTCGAGCGCGATCGATTCGATGGTGGTCGTGATGGACGACGTCTCGTCGCTCTTGAGTCCCCGGGCGACGCGCTCAAGGTTGGATACGCCGTCCTTGAAGCAGATGTTCAGGAAGAGCTTCTCCGCGCTTACATGGTTGAGATCGAACCGCCGGTAGAGCGCGAGCCTGAAAAGGGAAAATCGCAGGCTTAGGCGTTCCGCCGATACGAGCACCTCGCCGCAATGGCCTTCCGGGTCGTACACGGTCACGCCGCGCAGCACGATGCCGCGCAGGCTGTAATCGAGCCCCTCGATCCTGACCTTGCACTTGAGCGCCTCCTCGGCCTTCGCGTTCAGGAGGACGAGCATATTCTCCCTGGGGTAGAAACGGTAAACGAGGAAGATGCCGGTTGCTGAGATGGCGAGCAGTAATGTCAGGGCAAGGAGTGCATATTTAACTATTCTTACGCTCTTCACGTTTCTTTTCCATTACGGCTTTCTTGCGATAGAACTGGACGTTTTTCTCGAGCTCCTCCATGTCGGAGCAGAGAATCTTGCCGTCTTCGAGCCTGATGTGCTTGTCCTCCAGGAGCTGTACGGAGAGCGCCTCGGCTTTCTCGGGGGGAATGCCCACCATGTGAAAGAGCTCCTTGAGACCGAACTCAAAATTGTGCGGGGTTTTGGGCTGCAGCTTGATTTTCTGCTTCTCGATCTGTATGAGCAGGGTGTCGTAGATGCGCCCCAGCGGATCCTTGATCATAAGGTTTTCGAGCTGGCGGTAGGCCGTCCAGATGCGCTCGGAGAGGAGCTGGATGAGCCTGGAGGCGAGCTGCGGCTGCTGCTGCACCATGTTTTCGAAATTGGCCTTGTTGATCGCGAGAAGTGTCACGTCGCCAAAGGTGATCGCCGACGCGCTGCGGGGACGATTCTCCAGCAGCGCCATTTCGCCAAAGATATCCCCCGGCTTGAGCACCGCGAGAAGGACTTCCTCGTCGACGAGCTTGGTGATCTTTACCTTTCCCGCCTGTATGATATAGAGCTCGTTTCCCGGCTCGTTTTCGCAGAATATCATCGTGTTGTCGCGGTAGCTGCGGTTCATCCCGCCGTTCTGCGGGCTGTCGGGGACCTTGAGCGCCGCCTTCAACGCCTTGAGGCGCTGGATGGCGTTGTCCCGGTTGGGCCCGTTGGGGCAGTACTGGATGTAGCGCTGGAACGCGTAGGTCGCATGGTTGAGTATCCGCTTCTTGAGATAGTACTCCCCGGTGCTGAACAGGTGTTCCGGGTCCTCCTCCGCGGTGGTCTTGAAGGTGAGATGCGTGATGGCCTGGTCGAAATCCCTGAGCTTCTTGCTGAAGAAACGGATTATCTTCATCGCGACGGCGGGGTTCTTCTGGATGAGAATGCCGAACTGCTCGCGCTCGACCGAGATAAGCGAAACGTTGGTAAGGGCGACAGCGGTTTCGATCCTCGCGTGCCCGCTCATGCATGATATCACCCCGAAGAAGTCGCCCGGACCCAGGATGGAAAACGGGTCCTCGCCGGCCACGGGGTTCTCCTTCATGACCTTCGCCTTGCCGTTCTTGACTATGTAGAAATTGTTGGAGTCTCTTTTCCCTTCAACGGTGATAAAGGACTTTTCGATATAACTTTCTACTTTGAACTGGGTGGAAACCATTCTGCCCCTTTACCCTGCGCGTTGGGAGTCGTTCAGCACACGTTCATCCTGCCACCGCTGCGCCGCGGCTCCGTTACACGGCTCCGCGCTGCCCGGGGCGGCTGAACGTCTTGTACCCCGGGGGCAGTTCCTAAATGGGACTGATTATAATTAAATTCGGTAGAAAAGCAAGTCATTTCAAGAATTTTATTCCCGGGTACCTGTTTATTTGACCCGCCCGGAAAGAATGGTTCCTGAAAATGCCTTACCAAAGGACCGGGAGAGAGGGGGATGGGACGAGATGAGGAGGTTAATTTTCAGTCGGTAGAGAGGAACTTCTCGAGGTACTCCGTGAGATCGCCGATATTCTTGCGGATCATCGACCTGAATTCGGGCGGGATGTTCTGGGACATGACCACCTTGTAATAATTGATGGCGTCCTTCACCTTGCGGCGGCGGATGAATTCGCTCGCGCGGTCGAGCATGGGCTTGTACTTGTAATACGAATACTCGAGTATATTCTTTTCCCTGGCGAGACTGAACTCGTCGGGGAGCTTCGAAAAATCGTAGCTCACCTTGAGAACGGGAAGCTCGCGCGCCTTGCGCCTGGTGTTCTTGAGAAACTTTTCGTAGAACCGCTCGTCTTCCTGCTGGCGGATCGTGAATGCCCGATCGTCGACATCGTAGGAGGATTCCTCTTTTTCCTTACTGTCCCCCAGGATCTCGTAGTCCTGCTTCTTCTTGGCGCTGTCGTCCTCCAGGATTTTCGCGAAAATATCCTCGTCGGTAAGCTCGTCGACGGAGGAGGCCTCGTCCTTGTCGTAGTCCTTTTTCAGCAGCCAGTCATCCTCGTCGTCCTCTTCCTTGCGGGTGAGAGTCTCGGTACGGTCCTCACGCGTCTGTTCCGCGGGACGGACGGTGGCGGGCTCCTCGCTGCGCTCCGGCCGGGGCGTCCGCCGGGGAGCCTCTTCGCGACGCTCCGGTTCCGGCCGGGGCCGGGGCCGATCCTCCACGGGCGCTTCACGGTCGGACCTTGCGCGGGCGGCAGGGAGGCGCTCCAGAAGGTCGAGTATGGGTTTGGGGTCCAGCACGACCGGGATGGGCGATTCGTATTTCGCTTCGATAATCGTCGGGCGCGAGATCGATTCCTGCGCGCGCTCCCTGGTCTTGAGATCCTCGACGGCGCTTTCGAGCTCCTCGAGCTTCGCCTGGTACGCGTCGAAGGCCTCGTCGTCCAGGGGGACGGGGGACGCCTGGGACTCCTTCTCCATCCCGGCCGCGATCTCGCTCCTGATCTTGGCCGTGATCTGGTCGGCGATGCCGTTGATATCGATCACCACGGGCTGCTGAACCGCGGGCGCGGTGAGGCCTATCTGTATCCGGTCGGGTATGGAGAGCGGTCCGTCCAGGGATATCCTGAGCTCGCGGGACTGCTTCGGCTGAACTGGTTCGGCGAGCTTCTCCTTGCGCTGGGTATCGAGCATTTCCCTGTACTTTTTCAGGTACTCGATGTTCGCCTCGATCTTGTGGTTCGTTTCGAGGTCGTTGATGCGCGCGTTCACACCCTCGTAGAGGGAGACCGCGGTGTTGAAATCGGATTTCTTGGCGTAGATTTCGGCGTTCATGAGCGTGCGCCGATATACCCTGAACCGCGAGTTTTCGTTTATGATTTCATCGGTGGGATAGGGAAGCTTGAATTCCTCGTCCACTTCCGTGCGCGGCGCGGATTCCGGGGGGTCGGTCGCGCGCCGCGTGAACTTTCGTTCCTCCGGGTAGTTTTCCTCTATCTCCTTGTCCGATGCGCGTCTTCGCAGGAGAATATCGGACCTGGGCTGTTCCTGCTTTTCCCGTTCGACCTTGAGGTCGTCGGTGCTGAACAGCGCCCACGCGAGGATGATGAGGATAACGAGCAGGATGATAATCAGTGCAATGTTCATGTCTTTATAATATAGCCTTACGAGGAGCGCCCGGCAGAAAATACGCAACGGGCGCGCCTGAAAAGGTCCGCCTGTATATCTTTTCGGCCGTCGTACGGCTAATAGTGAGCCGCATTTTCCTTTACGGGGCCACCAGCACGAGCACGGAAAGGCGCTGCACGTAGTAGCGGTCTCCCTCCAGGGGCTGCCCTGTCCCCGGTTCCAGGATATCCGCGGGCGAGGGCAGCGAGGTATCGACCACGCGCCGCCACCGGGCGCCGGAGGGGGAAGGGGGGATTTGGGTAAACCGCCCGCAGAGCGAGGCGTTGAAGGCCATGTAGATATCGGGGCACGAACGGCCCGATTCAAGGCGCGCGTATTCCCCGTTCAGCATGCACGCGGTGAACCGGCTGTCGTCGCTCCAGTCCGGCTCCCAGGCTTTAACCCCGTGCCAGGTGACATCCGGCGAAGAGAGGCCTCCGTACGCTTCACCGGTGAAGAAGTCGCCGCGGCGGAGCAGGGGGTGCTCCCTGCGGAATCGCATGATAAGCCGCGTGAACCGGGCGATTCCCTCGTGCCTCTGGGGGCCGCTCCAGTCTACCCAGGAGATCTCGTTATCCTGGCAGTACGCGTTGTTGTTGCCGCGCTGGGTGCGTCGGAATTCGTCGCCCGCGAGGAGCATGGGCACTCCCTGTGAGAGAAACAGGGTGGCGAGCAGGTTCTTCGCGTGACGGGCGCGCAACCGTTCGACGAGCGGGGTAGCCGCGGCTCCCTCTATCCCGAAGTTCATCGAGATATTGTAATTTTCCCCGTCCCTGTTTTCCTCCCCGTTTTCCTTATTGTGCTTCCGGGCGTAGGAGACCAGGTCGTTCAGGGTGAAGCCGTCATGGCAGGTGATGAAATTCACGCTGTGCAGGGGACTCTGCTTGCCGAAATAAAGGTCGCGGCTTCCCATGAGCCTGGTCGCGAAACTGCCCGCGCTCCCGGACTCCCCGCGCCAGAAGCGCCGCACATCGTCGCGGTACTTGCCGTTCCATTCGGCCCAACGCCCGGGGAAATCGCCAACCTGGTAGGCCCCTCCCGCGTCCCAGGCCTCTGCTATGATTTTTGCGTTACGCAGGATCGGGTCCTCGGCGATGCGCTCCAGGAGGGGAGGATTCGCCTGCATGTTACCCTCCTGGTCGCGTCCCAGGATGGACGCCAGGTCGAACCTGAAGCCATCCACCCGCATCTCGATCACCCAGTAGCGCAGGCAGTCAAGGATGAAGTCGCGTACGAAGGGATGGTTGCAGTTGAAGGTGTTGCCGCAGCCCGAGAGATTCTTATAGAAGCGGCGATTCTCCTGGAGCATGTAATACACCGTGTTGTCGATTCCGCGGAAGCACAGGGTGGGCCCAAGGTGATCCCCCTCGGCGGTATGGTTGAAGACGATATCCAGGATCACCTCGATGCCCGCCTTGTGGAATTCGTACACCATCTCCTTGAATTCCTGGTACTGTTCTCCCATGCGCCCGCTGTGCGAGAAGCGGCCGCGCGGGGCGAAGAACGAGATGGTGCTGTAGCCCCAGTAGTTTTTCAGCTTTTCGCCGGTGCGGGGATTGACGTTTACGTTTTCTTCCTCGTCGAACTCCTGGATGGGCATGAGCTCCACCGCGGTCACACCCAATTCTTTCATATAGGGAATTTTATCCGTGAGCCCGCGAAAGGTGCCGGGGTAATCCGTTTTGGACGAGGTGTGCGCGGTGAAGCCCTTTACGTGAAGCTCGTAAATCACGGTGTCCTTCATCGGGGTGCCCAGTTGACGGTCGAACCAGTCGAAGTCCGTATTCACGATGACGCATTTGGGCGCCCCCGGGGCGCTGTCTACAGTCGAATAGGAGAGGTCCTGCACGGGGTGAGCGGTGTCGAATCCGCGGGCGTCGGAAAGGTCCCATTTGAAGTTGCCGCTCACGCTGCGCGCGTAGGGGTCGAGCACCAGCTTGTTCCTGTTGAAGCGAAAGCCCCGCTCTGGGTCATACGGCCCGTCAATCCGGTAGCCGTAGAGCTGGCCTTCGCGTATCCCCTCCGCCCAGATATGCCATATATCGCCGGTCCTGTTCCTGAGCGGATCGAAGGCAATCTCCTCGGTCATGCCGTTGTCCGCTGCGAAAAGGACGAGACTCACCGCCGTGGCGTTGCGTGAGAACAGGGAGAACTGGGCGCCGTTTCGGTCGAGCTTGACGCCAAGGGGAAGGGGGTAACCCGGCAGCGTGACGCGGGCCGGGGACGCGGGGCCGGCCATGCTATTGTCCCTGCAGGGTTACGGTGGCGATCACCTTGAGATACAGCTTGGGATTCGACTTGTCATTGGTATAAACCGTCACCGTCTTGGACATCTTTTCCGCCTTGGCCGCCGCGGTGAGTCCCACCTCAATCCTGCCCTCGCCGCCGGCGGGGATGTCCTTCTCGGTGAGAAGGACGGAGGTGCAGCCTCAACCCGGGCTCACCTTCGTGATGGTGAGCGTGCCGGCCCCCGTGTTCCGAAAGGTGAAGACATGGGTGAGCGCGGCCTTTGGAGCGACGGTCCCGAAATCGAACTCCTGCTCGGCAAACTGGATACGGGGGGCGTCGCATGCTGCATTCAGGAATACTGCGATACAGGCGAAGAGACATGCGCGCGAAATTTTCGCAACGATCTTCATACGGAATAAGCATGTACCCGCGCGGCTCTAAAACATCAAGCTTTTTTCGGGGAATTCAGGGGACTCCGGTCATGGATGCGAATTAAAATCCGGGTGTTCTGAAAGGTGACCGGGTGAAAATGTTACTATTTTTCGCCCCTCCTCCGTATACATTTCAGACGCTCCATTCTTTATTCGGAGAACACGGAATGCTGAGAACATCCATTAATATGAGAAACGCAATATTCGC
>SCSX01000030.1 GCA_004297825.1 Spirochaetota bacterium | reverse complement strand
GCTTCCCCGCATCTGTTAACCAAGGAGAGTCATATGTGTCTCGCGATACCCATGGAAATTATTGAAATAAGCGGCAGGAAGGCGACCGCCAGGGCGTACGGCGTGACCAGGCAGGTCGATATCACCATGACCCCGGACGTGACGCTCGGCGACAAGGTGATCATACACGCCGGTTTCGTGATCGAGAAGCTGGATCCCGAGGCGGCACTGGAGATCGAGGCGGCCTGGGACGAGTACAACACGATCATGGACGAGGAAGAGAAGAAAAAACGCATCAATGAATGTTAGGGGGCGGTCAATGTCTTGTCTCAGGGTTGCGGTTCTCCCGCGACGTGTATAAACGATATCCATGGGAGAGACCCGTATGAACGTACGGTTCGTGCATGAGGAAGAATTCACCGGCTTCGTAACGAAGCTGCGCGAAAGGATGAACGCACACGAGCCCCGCAGGATTCAAAACTCGAATTGCCGGGACGCGGCGGTGCTCATTCCCCTATTCAATAAGAACAACGAGGCATGTGTGCTGGTAACAAAGCGCACCGATACCGTTGCCACCCATCGCGGGCAGATGGCGCTTCCGGGAGGGGCATACGACCTCGAGGACGGGAGCAGGCTGATAACGGCGCTGCGCGAGACCGAGGAAGAGGTCGGCATCCACCGCGACCATGTGGAGGTGATTGGCGAATTCGATGAATTCATTTCGATCGCAGGCTTCCACGTCGCGTCCTTCGTCGGTATCATCCCCCACCCCTACGAGTACGCGATCAACCCGGAGGAAATCGACGCATACGTGGAGGTTCCGCTCTCGATATTCCTGAACAGGGAATTCGAAAAAGTGGAAAAGGTCGAGTTCAACGGGCATTCTTATAATGTATATTTCTATATGTATCAGGGATTCCAGATATGGGGCCTCACGGCGCGCATCCTTACCGATTTCGCCGATAAATTGCTCGGTGGATGATCGCGGCCTCATGGTGCTCCGGGTAAAGTCGTTGACACCCTCCCGGAGACGAATCAGAATCCTGAAATTGAACGAGGTGAACCATGAGAAGCATTGCGCTCGCACTTTTATTCGCCTGTATCGCCCTGGTCCCTGGGTGTTCCCGGCAGCCGTTAAATGAAAAAGCGTTCCAGACCGTGTGGGGCGAGTATATCCAGCGGGAATTCGAAGAAAGTTTCGATGAGAAGAAATCCATATCCCAGCGGGAGGATCTTATAAAGGACGTCCTCAAGCAGTATAAGATAGACGCGGACGAGTTCAAACAGTACATGTCCAAAAATCACGAGGACAAATACAACAAGGTTTTCCTCAACCGGTAACAGGGTACCCGCCATGCTGAAAAAAATCAGGGAACGAAACATCCACCTGCTCATACTCGTATTTTTTACGGGTTTATTTCTGGGAACGAATCTCTCCTTTCGCCTGAAAGCGGAAGAGCCTTCATACGGCTACCTGGATTATTTTCACCAGACCTTCCAGATTCTTTCCACGGAGTACGTGGAAAAGATCGATCCGAAGCAGCTTTTCTACGGCGCCATCCGGGGCATGGTACAGGCGCTGGGAGACCCCTTTTCGCGCTTCCTGAACGAGGAGGATTTCGCCGAGCTGAAAGAGGAAACGAGCGGCAAGTTCGTGGGAATAGGCGTGGAAATAACCGCGCGGGACGGGGAGATCGTCATAATCTCCCCGATCGAGGACACGCCGGCCATGCGCGCGGGGCTGCGCGCAGGGGATATCATCACCGCCGTCAACGGGACGGAGATCAAAAACAAGAGCGTGGGCGAGATCATCAAGCTTATCCGCGGAATTCCGAGCACCAGCGTCCGGCTCACGGTGAAACGGGAATCGGCGGACGAGCCGCTCGCCTTCGACATCGAGCGCGAACAGATCAAGATGGAAACGGTGCGCCACGATATTTTCCAGGACCGGAAGGTCGGCTACATCAAGGTGAAGGTTTTCAGCACCGAAACGCCTAAAGAGATCGAGAAGGCCCTTGCGGAGATGAACGCGAAGGGGGTCGATAAGCTGATAGTCGACTTGAGATGGAACCCGGGCGGGCAGCTCGATAAATCGATCATAATCGCGAACTACTTCCTGGAAAAGGACAAGCTGATCGTCTCGACGCGGGGCCGTGAGGGCACCGATACGCTTACCGAGTACAAGGCGCGCACGGAGCCCCTGTACAACGGGAAGCTGGTGGTGCTCGTCAACAAGGGGAGCGCGTCGGCTTCGGAGATATTCTCCGGGGCGATGCGCGACAACGGAAGGGCGAAACTGGTCGGCGAAAAGACCTTTGGCAAGGGTTCGGTGCAGAAGATTTACAGCCTGAGCGAATCGATCGGGCTTGCCGTGACCATCGCGAAATACTATACGCCTTCGGGAGTCTCGATACACGGCAAGGGCATAATCCCCGACTACCTGGTCGAAATGGAAATGTTCTCGGAGGAGGACCGGCCGGGCATCATCCGCGTGAACCGGGAAAAATTGATCGATGAATTCATGAAGTCGCACAAGGGCTACACCTCCGAGACCCGGAAGGAATTCCTGACCTTCCTGGCCTCGAAGAACATCACGATCTCAGAGAAAACAGCGAGCTACCTCCTGAAAACCGAGACAGGAAAATTTTCAAAGCAGCCCGTGTACGACCTTGAATTCGACTCCCAGCTGAAGAAAGCCCTGGACGTGGTGGATGCCTCGAACTGACGACGTCCTCGGGCTTGGCCTGGAGAGTTCCTGCGACGAAACGGCCGCGTCCGTGGTGAGGAACGGGAAGGATATCCTCTCCAACGTCATTTTCAGCCAGATCGACCTGCACAGGGAATATTTCGGCGTAGTGCCGGAAATAGCCTCCAGGGCGCACCTTGAGCTGATTAACCGGCTCATCGATACGGCGCTCCGGGAGGCTGGTGTCGGGTTCCAGGACCTTCGCTACGTCGCTGCAACAGCCAGGCCGGGCCTTGTGGGATCATTGCTTATCGCCACCCAATCGGCCAAGGCGATTTCATTCGCCAGCCGTATCCCCTATATCGCAATCAATCACCTTGAGGCCCATCTGCATGCGCCCTTCCTGGAAGGGCACGAAGCGCTGTATCCGTTCATGGGCTTGCTCGTTTCGGGAGGAAACACCGTCCTCTACCGCGTTAATGGCGTGGGCTCACTCGCCCTGGTAGGCAGGACCGTCGATGATGCGGTCGGAGAGGCCTTCGACAAGGTCGCGAAATTTCTGGATCTCGGATATCCGGGAGGACCGGTCATCGAGCGGCTGGCCGTATCGGCGCACGCAAAACGACCGCTTTTCCGGAAACTTCTTCCCGAATCGACGGATTTCCGTTTCTCCTACAGCGGTCTGAAAACCGCGGTCATCACGTACATGAAGGAAAATCCCCGCGCGGAACCCGCGGAGGTCGTCTATGCGTTCCAGGAATGCGCGCTCGAGCTCCTGGTACGGCGCGTGTTCCAGGCTTCGCGTTCGCAGGGAATCGGGCGTATCGTGGTGGCGGGCGGGGTTGCGGCCAACGGCAGGCTGCGCGCGCTTCTGGGAGAATCGCGTTGCGAGGATGAGGAGATACTCATGCCCTCGCCCATCCTGTGCACCGACAACGGCGCAATGGTCGCGGGCCTGGGGTACCGGTATTTCATGAGAAATGAGACCGACCTGCTATCGGCCGAGGTAAGCGCGCGGGTTTAGAACGAATAGCACCTGTTCTTGCCCAGGCTTTTAGCCTGGTACATCGCCTTATCGGCGATATCTATAAGGACCGAGGCGTCCTGCATTTCCTCTGAAATTTCCGCCACGCCTATGCTCACGGTGACTTCCTCGGGGACATCGCCGGTCCTGGACGCGGTTTCGCGAAACTCGCGGCAGAGCTTCCGGCCGATCTTCAGCGCGTCGGGTTTAGCCGTGTGGGGCAGCAGCACGATGAATTCCTCCCCCCCATACCGGCCCGTCTTGTCGGTATGCCGGATCTTCTGCAGGAGCAGCTTCCCGGTGTTCCTGAGCACCTGGTCGCCCGTCGAGTGCCCGAACCTGTCGTTGAACCGCTTGAAATCGTCGATATCGATAAACATGAGCGAAAGGGGAAGCCGGTACCGTTTTGCCCGCTTAAATTCCCGGTCGATTTCAAGCTTGATGAATTCCTTGCTGAACAACCCCGTAAGCTGGTCCCTGATCGTTGCGTCGATCACGTTCACCATGTTGTCTTTTATGAAAATGACTATTTTTTCATCCATGCCGTTTGCGCTGAAGTAATCCACCACCGCGGTTTTCAGACCGATTTTGCGCCTGCACCTGCGCTCCATCTCCTTCTGGTTCAGCATTATCTTTTTCCAGATAAGTTCGGCTTCCGGTTCGGAGGCCTTGTAGTGGAAAATCGCTTCCATGAGCGTCGAATAGGGGGATGCGGTCTCAACCTTGAGCGATTCGATGATGAAGTTGAATACGGATTCATCGCCGATATCGGAGAGTATATCGAGCTCGAGGTTTTCCTTAGTCCTTAAAATGTCTTCAATCATTTCATTTCCCGGGGCCGGCTTTACTCATAGTATCGGATAGGAGCGATATTGAGCAAGAAAATAATACAGGTGAAATTTCGCGTTTGAAATAATAGTTGAATTATTCGAGCGCGTGCGTCAACAATTTGAACCACCATGGGAAAAAAAGAGAGCTTTTATAACCTCATAGATTATTGCATCGAAATAGAAGGGCAGGAAGCGCTTTCGGGCAACGGTGCGGAGATGTTTCGAAAGCTGCTCATCGAGTGCTTTTTCCAGAAGGAAATCACCGAGAGCAGGAAGATAGAGAACATGTTTAAAAACATGAAAATGCCCGCTTTTCTCCAGGATGCGGGATCAATTCTTGAAATCGATATCGAAACGCTCTCGGCGTATATCCAGGGAGAGATGCTCAAGGATTCGCTGAGCGGAGGCATTTACACCTCGTCTGAGTACCTTAAAATATTTTATCCCCATCACGCGCCCTCGTTCGGAAAGCTGCCGTCGGAAGTCCAGCAGGAGATTCTGAACGCAATAAAAAGTAAAAACAAGACAATACTTGAGGCGTTCGAGAAGCTGAAATCCGACAGCGCCGCGGACAAGTCGCGGAAGGTACTCACCCTCATCGCCCTGGTGATAAAGAACGTGCACCTGAAAACAGGCTTTCCCCTGAAAGACTTGGGCAGGAAATCGGAAGATACGATCAGGGGGATTTTCGGAAACTGTGACGAGGTCTACCGCGGGCAGCAGCGCCAGCAGGCGGATCTTGACGACGATAAGAAAGTCAAACAGCTCATAAAGGAATTTTTCGTTGTTAAGAAATTTCAGGACATCGCCGACATGGCCGAGTTATTCAAGGCGGAATTCGAACGCTACCGCAAGCGGGCGCTCAGGGCCTGATCGCCGGACGGCTGGTCGGAACAGGCCGCGTCCTTGTAGCGATAATAAAGTACGAGATCGACGAGGACCATACATCCGTTTATAATATAAAACAGCATAACCCAGTCGCGCCCATTAATGACCTTGTTCAGCGTTCCGCAGACGTACCCGATCAATACAAGCCAAAGAAAAAGCAACGATTTCCCGGACACATTTTTCCGGGAATAGGATTTGTAAATGGACGCGGGCCAGGAACTCCCGAAAAATAAGAGCATGAGCGCCTCGAACATGATTATGTCCCTCCAGCAAGGAGATTATTCCTACCTGCTAATTTGCCCGCATATATCGCGAACAGGCAATTGAAAAATATTGTCCCGGTTCGTATATTTGTTGCAGGAGAGGCGGGACTTCATCCCCGCCCTTCATGGTTGCACTATAAAGAAGACAGGAGGTGCACTATGAATTTCGACCTTAATCCTCAGGAGAAAGAGTTGCTTGTCGCCTTGCTGCATCGCTACATCAGCGAGACACTTGTTGAAATCCGCCATACCCATCACCGGGATTTCAGGGTTGCCCTGGAAAAAGATGAGGAGATGGTGGAGGGCATGCTCGACAGGCTGGAGAAGACGATACAGTAGGCGCAAAAAAAGGGCCGTCCTTCCGGACAGCCCTTTTTCAACAAAATCGCGGGGATTACTACTTCTCCATCGAGTTGTAGACGTATTCGGCGATATCGAGCGTCTGGAGGTTCTGGATATCCAGCTCGTTCGCGCCGTCCGAAAGCATGGTGAGACAGAACGGGCACGCGGTTCCGATCTTGGTCGCGCCGCTCGAGTGGGCGTCCTTGGTCCTGAACTGGTTGATGCGGGTCCCCAGGTGCTCCTCGATGAACATGCGCGCCCCGCCCGCGCCGCAGCAGAAGCTGCGATGGTGAGTCCTGCTCATCTCGACGTACTGCGCTCCGGGAAGCGCTTTCAGGATGTTCCGGGGCTCGTCGTAAATCTCGTTGTACCTTCCAAGAAAACACGAATCGTGATACGTGATCTTTTCGTTCAGGGATTCCACCAGCTTGATCTTTCCCTTTTTAATGAGGTCGTTGATAAGCTCGACATGGTGGAAGACCTCGTAGTTCGCCTCGAGGGGCTGGCCGCTGGAATCGAGCCCGACCTTAGCGAATTTCTTGTATTCCTTCTTGATGACATTGTAGCCGTGCGGGCACGTGGTGACGATCTTCTTGACCCCGTACGTCTTGAAGGCCTCGAGGTTCTGGGTCGCGAGGGCGTGGAATAAATATTCGTTCCCCGCGCGCATCGCCGCATCGCCGCAGCACGCTTCTTCCGCGCCGAGGATACCAACCTTGTAACCCGCCTTTTGAAGTATCTTGACCAGGGTAATGGCTATCTTCTGATTGCGCTTGTCGAACGATCCGTAGCACCCGACGTAATAAAGGAAATCCACTTCGGGGTCCTCGGACAGGGGCTTTATCCCCAGGTCAGCAGGGACCCAGTCCGCGCGGGCGGCGAAGCCGAAGCCGAACGGATTGGAATTGTTTTCCATGTTCTGGAGCGAGGTCTGGAGCTCCCCGGCCATGTCTCCTTCCATGAGCACCTTGTAGCGGCGCATGTCGTTGATCTTATTGATGTGCTCGATCTGGACGGGGCAGTTTTCCACGCACGCGGCGCAGTTGGTGCATGACCATATCTCGTCCTGCTTGACCCACCCGTCGATGAGCGGGTTGGTCGCGAGGGTTGCGGTATCGGCGCCGGTCTTCGCGGCCTCCGCAAGCAGGGGAATCCGCTCGTCCATTGCCGATTTCACGTCGTTGACGATTTTCTTTGGAGAAAGCGGCTTCTCGGTAAGATAGGCCGGGCAGTTGTCCTGGCAGCGTCCGCAGCGGGTGCACGCGTCGCCGTCCATGAGCTGTTTCCAGGTGAAGTGCTCGACGGAACCCACGCCGAAACTCTCGGCGGTTTCGAATTCGGCCGGGGGGATGACTTTCATCGAGTACTTGGTACCCTTGTCTTCGTTGTCCAGATTCTGGAAATAGACGTTCAGCATGGTGATCGCCACGTGGCCGATCTTATCGGTCGCGACGAGCCCTATGAAGGAGAACGCGGAAATCATGTGCAGCCACCAGTTTATGTAGTGGACCACGCGGAGCCAGGATTCGTCGGCCCAGACGAACAGGTGGGCGAGTGCGTATCCGAATGGCGACCAGATTTCGAACTTGGGATATCCGGTGATGGCGATGCGGAGCGATTCGTTGAGAAAACCGGTCACAATGATGAACGTGATCAGTGAAAGTGCGAAGGTGTCGATGGGCCTCGTGTCCAGCCGGCTTGGCTTGACCTTGTAGCGGCGGTATATCGCCATCAGGAGGCCCAGGAAGACCACGCCTCCGAAGAGATCGCCGCAGAGAGACCATATGAGGTAGAAATTACCGTAGATGAAGGCGGTGTGGAAGAAAAGCTCGGTGAAATCTTCCTGTACCACGATGATCATGGTGACAATAAAAAGGCCGATAAAGCCCCAGAAGAGACTTATGTGGAATATCCCGGCGTACGATTCGCGCAGGATCTTGGCCTGGAGAAGGACGTACTTCATGAAGGCCCAGAGGCGCTTTTCGGGGAAATCGGTGCGAAGCTCTCCTTTGCCCTTGCGCCATACGCTGATGCGCCGGTACAGGGTAATACCCAGGTAGATGAACGCGGCGAACATAAAAATATAAATGCCCCAACGCATGAAGCCATGCGAACCGCCGACGTTAAAGTACATCTGCCGCGCGATGTCGGTGGCCGGCATATCATACAACCCGGCAAAATTCATAGGGATTCCTCCGTGTAATGTTGAGCGAAAACATGATGGTAAACGGATGACATCTATACTAAAAACGGCTTATTGTTCAAAAATCCATTACTTGATAGCGAAAAATATTGTCAACTTAATTTTGTTGACTCGGCTCCCCCGGCGGGGAATGACTGGCTCTGGTCCCGAATTCGAAATCCAGGTGAGTGCGGATGTACACGATGAAAGAAAAACGATGGTATATTTTCCTGAGCCTGTCGCTCGTGATTGCGTCGTCGCTCACCTACCTCGCCCAGCATGTTATCTTTGGCAGGCCGGAGGACACCTTCTTTTACATGATGCAGGACCTTGCCTTCGTCCCCATCCAGGCGCTCCTGGTGATGCTCATCATCGATCGGCTCCTTCAAAGGAAGGAGAAGGAGGCCCTTTTACACAAGATGAACATGGTAGTCGGGGTGTTCTTCAATGAAATGGGCCGTGAGCTCATCGCGCTCATCGTGGATGCCAGCGCCGACGCGGGTGCGCTGCGCGCCGATTTATGCGTTTCCGGCGAATGGGACGCGGCAATGTTTGTGCGCGCTGCAGGCGGCATCGACAGGCGCAGATACGAGCTGATCGTCGATGGAGGCTCCCTGCAGGGAATGCGTGATTTTTTAAAGACGAAACGGGAAATGGTGCTGAGGCTTCTGGAGAACCCGAATCTCCTGGAGCACGACACCTTCACTGACCTTCTCTGGGCGGTATGCCATCTTTCGGATGAGCTTATGCACCGGGATTCCCTCGCGGTCCTGCCCCAAAACGACATCGATCACCTGAAGGGCGATATCACGAGGGCCTTCCGCCTGCTCCTGAAAGAGTGGCTGGTGTACATGAAGCATTTACAGAAAAGCTACCCGTACCTCTTCTCGCTCGCCGTGCGCATGAATCCGTTTAATGTAAACGTCAATCCCGTGATTACATGAGGAAACGCACGGGGAAAGGAGACGCCTATTTCCCCGTGCGCGCGGCGGCATCGAGGGCCGCGAGCACGTCATCCTCGGAATAGATGTCCCGCAGGCAATAGGGCTTATCAAACTCCTCCCCGGCCGGAAACACGGCGAGAAAAGGAATGGAACGGCTGCCCAGTTCCGATAGCAGGCCCTGGGCTTCCTTGTGCTCGCGGGTAATATCGGCCACCATGAGGTCTGCGCCCCGGGCTTCAAGGGCGTCGATGACTTTCCGGGTATACAGTGAAGTCTTCTCGACGAGCGTGCAATTGGGACACCAGTCAGCCGTGAATTTCACCACCGAGATTCTGCCGCGATCGCGGTTCTTCTGCAGCTCCTCGAGGGAAAATGCCCTGGATTGAATGGTCACCCCTGCATCATCTCCTCTATGGACGACATTGAAGGAGAACAGGCAGCCCCCCAGGACAATGAGTACAAGGCCGATAAATGCGGCGATCCTGCGAACGGTCGTTTCAGTGATCGCGCCGAACCTGCCGTATATCCACAGGCCGAGCGAAACGAAACCGAGAAACGAAAGGGTGGGCACGACCATGTCGTTTGTTAAAATATTAATCAGGTAGATGTCCGTCGCTATCAGGAGGAACGCCATAATGCGCTCGAAATCGACGGTCCAGTTTCCCGGTCGCGGGATGAACCGGGTGAGGCGCGGAAAGGCGGTGAGGACGAGATACGGCATCGCCATTCCCGCACCGACGCTTATGAATATTGCGAACAGGATCGCCGGCGGCTGCGTGAACGACCAGGCCAGGGTCCCGCCCAGAAACGGCCCGCTGCAGGGGGTCGCGAGCAGTGTCGCGAGCAGGCCCTTGATGTAAGAGTCGAGATAGGGGTTCGCGCGTTCCTGCGACAGCCGGGACGCGAACCGGGGGATGTTGAGGCTGAAGAGCCCGAACATCGAGAGCGCAAGGGCAAACACGAGCGCGATCATCGAGATGAGAAACCAGCGCTTCTGGAAGAGCTCGCCCCAGTTGTAGCCGAGAACCAGCGCGAGCAGCGCGAGCAGAAAGAAGATCGTCAATATTCCCAGGCTGAACAAAAGACCGAGGCGCACAAGGACCTTTCGCTCCTCGCCGGAATGCCGTACGAGGCTCATGACCTTGAGGCTTACCACCGGCAGCACGCAGGGCATGAAGTTGAGCAGGAAACCCGCCAGGAGCGCGAACAAGATTGCCTGCAGCAGCCCGGAGATGCTTCCAGATGATATGTAGCGCGCGGTGAATTTTATGCCCGCAGATACTTTATCCGCGCTACGGGTGTGTGCAGATGCGGCGGGGTTTCCCGGGATGACGCTGAATTTCGCGATCTCTGCCTTGGGGTATTCGGGTATCAAAGAGCCCGCGGGAAGCACGCGCACCGTAAGCGCCAGTTCCGCGGTCCGGGGCATGCATGATTTTTCGTCGCACAGGAGCGTGTTGAGCATGAGCCGCACCGGGCGATCCCCGGGGATTACATTCCCTTCGATCTCCAGGGGCACGAGAACCCGGGTGTGCCCGGTGTAGATCCAGACAAAATTCTTTTCGCCCTCGGCGGTATATTTTTCCGGGGGAAGAAATCGCGCCCCTGCCAGCGAGATGCCGGGCGACTGGTCCAGGGTGACGGTCGTGGGTTTTCCGGTGCCCGGTCCCTTGGGATTTCCGTAAATGTGCTTGCCCGGTGGAATTTGTATATCGACGACCGCGAACGCCGTGCCGCCCGCGCGTGCCGGGAGCACCTCCTGCTCGACACGAACGCTCAGTTCGGCCTCGACCGCCTGACCGTACGCCGGGTACAGGAGCGGGACGAACGCAAAAATAATCAGGATCGCGGTTTTCATTTTGACACGGCTCCCGGTGGATGGAATATGGTAGACGATACGGGATTGACGCGTATTTGTAAAGAATGAAACGGCACGACGGCGCGGATGTGGAATGCATGCGCTGCGGAAGATGCTGTCTCGCCGACATGTTCGCCTGCGCCAGCGATGAGGATATCGGGCGCTGGAGGCGGGAAGGGCGGGACGACATCCTGGGCATGCGCGAGTCTGAGAGCGCAGTGTGGGTTGGCGATCATTTCATCTCCACCAGGACCGGGAGGTATATCCGCCATTGCCCGTTCCTCGCGCTCGGGGGAGAGTTGTGCGCCTGCGGCATCTATGAGACCCGCCCGAAGGTGTGCGCGGACTACCGGCCCGGATCCTCCTACCTGTGCCCCCTGTACAAAAAATGACTTTACTGAATGGCTGCACCGCGCTAGTTTGCTCATGCTCGAATGAACCGGGCGAGCACGAGTCTTCAAAAAGCGTGGAGCAGGAATGAACGGTGCGCCGCAGACACCCATGAAGGGATGGGTTTTCAAACTTATCGGCATCAACGTGGTGGTCTTTCTCATACAGATGCTCACCATCTCCTACCAGTATGCGTATTCGATCAACGGTCAGGGCGGGCAGACGCCGGTAATGACGTTTTACCTGGGATTGATTCCCGCACTGGTCGTCGAGAGCGGGTATGTCTGGCAGATATTTTCCTATATGTTCCTGCATAACCCCTTTGGATTCGCGCATATTTTCTTCAATATGTACGCGCTCCTGATCTTCGGATTGCCGATCGAACAGACGTGGGGCCCCCGCCGCTTCCTCGCGTATTACCTTTTTTGCGGGACGGGCGCGGGATTATCGATCTTCATCATCAATGTGATTTCGCAGGGTTCAACATACGCGATCCCGACGATCGGTGCCTCCGGCGCGGTATTCGGCGTGCTCCTGGCGTTCGGGATTCT
>SCSX01000029.1 GCA_004297825.1 Spirochaetota bacterium | reverse complement strand
TGCGGAAATCCGAAACAAGCTCATTCTCATTCTTCCTGAAGGTAATCGGAAAGCAATGCCAAAGTTTCCGTGGATCACGCGGCTGGTACTTCACCAGCGTAAAGCCCCCCTGGAAGTGATCAATGTTGTGTCGTATACGCATAAGAATCATAATCACGACCTCGCGGCGGGATATTCCAAGCTTGGCGGCGGCGAGACCTATCTTAATGAAGATGGCGATTCTCATATTGATGCTCGTTCGCAGCATTCCGTATTCTCCGAAGAAAGAGTGGAGCGTCTAAAGTGAATACGAAGGAGTGGCAGAAAATTGTAACACTTTTCCCGGATTCTCCTTTTAAACACCTGGAAAATAATTCACACCCCAATTAATTCTGAATTATTATAACAAGGTGATTTCCGCAGCAGCCCGGAGAGTCAGGGATATTCAGACTATTTTAAAAACATTTCTGTGCCTCCACGATTCGACGAAATGAATACATGGAGTTGTAAAAAGCAGTACCTTAAGGAAAACCATTTTGTAATAAAAATATCGCAACCTTTGCGCTTCCCACCCTGTCCTTGTAAGCATAATCGAACCTGGAAATACTATTTCCCGAAATAAAACATGTGACGGATACAACCATGCATAGAAAAATACTTATGATATACCCGGAGTTTCCCACCACCTACTGGAGCTTCAAGCACTCGCTCGCGTTTGTGAACAAGAAGTCATCCATAATTCCGCTCGGCCTCATCACCGTAGCCTCGTTACTTCCCGAAGACTGGGAATCGAAACTCGTCGATATGAACGTGGAACCGCTGCGCCGCGAGGATGTCGAGGATGCCGACATGGTGTTCCTCTCCGCGATGATCGTGCAGCGGCGCTCGTTCGACGAGGTGGTGCGGCTCTGCAACGAGTGCGGCACGCCCGTGGTCGCGGGCGGACCTTTTCCCACTGCGCTTCACGGCGAAATCAGCGGAGTCGATCACTTCGTGCTGAACGAGGCGGAGACGACGCTCCCCGGCTTCATACGGGATTACGAGGCCGGGAACGCGAAACATCTTTACGAAAGCCAGGAGAGGCCCGATATCACGAAAACGCCCGCCCCGCGCTTCGACCTGGTCGATTTTTCAAAATACCAGAACGCGGCGATCCAGAACTCGCGGGGCTGTCCCTATAATTGCGAGTTCTGCGACATCATTGAATTGTTCGGACGAAACCCGCGGTTCAAGGACCCGGACCAGTTCGTGCGCGAGATGGACCTGGCGTATAGGAACGGGGCGCGCGGCTCCATCTTCATCGTGGACGATAATTTTATCGGGAACAAGCGCAAGGTGAAGGAGCTGCTCAGGAAAATAATCGAATGGCAGCGGGAGCACGCGTATCCCTTCGCGCTCTTCACCGAGGCGAGCGTCGATCTCGCGGCCGACGACGAGCTGCTCGCGCTCATGGTCGAGGCGGGTTTTGACATGGTGTTCGTGGGTATCGAAACCCCGGACGCCGCGGCGCTCGCGGAATGCAGCAAGGGCCAGAACCTGAGATCGGGGCTCTTCGAGTCCGTGGAAAAGATCCAGCGCGCGGGGATCGAGGTCACGGCGGGATTCATCGTGGGCTTCGACAGCGACGGGGACGATATTTTCGATCGGCAGATCGATTTCATCCAGCGGGCGGGAATTCCCATGGCCATGGTGGGCCTTTTGAGCGCCATCACCGGAACGCAGCTCTACCGGCGCCTCGAAAAGGAGGGACGCCTCAAGGCCGATAACAACTGGCAGGGCAGCAATACCAACGATCTCCAGCTGACATTCGTTCCCCGCATGCCGGAAGCGCGGCTCGTCGAGGGATACAAAAAAATAATCGCCACGATCTACTCGCCGCGCCGCTACTTCGAGCGATGCCGCGTGTTCATCGACCGCCTTCCGGCGGCCTCCGTGAGGACCGATCCGCCGCTCACCATGACCGATATCCGCGCGTTTTTTCTCTCGCTCGTGAAGCAGACCTTCTCGCGTTACGGGCTGAGCTACCTGCGCTTCCTCGCCCGCGTCGCCCTTAGAAATCCGTCGGCGTTCGCGCTTGCGGTCCGCTTCGCCATCAAGGGCTATCACCTGTTCATCATGACCAGGGACATCCTGAAGGCGGACGAGTATTCCACGTATCTCGGCCGCGTGCAGGGCTTCGTGCGCGAGAGCATCGCACGGCTGGGCGCGATTTCGGAGAGCGTCCATGCGCTCGAGGTCGAGAAGATTGAGAAAAGGCTCGCGCTCCTGGTAAAGACGCTCGGGAGGAAGTATCGGCGGCTCAACGGGGAGATGAGGATTTTTTACGCCGCGCAGTTCAGGGAAGCGCAGGCGTTTTTCAGCGGATCCATTTCGAGCCTGAAAAAGAACAGCCCGTACTGACGCGCGGCGAGTGAAATCGCGGGTGAAGGCGCGTGCGGCACCCGCGGGTCAATATCGGACACCACCTCTTATAATACGCACGTGACGGCACCGCGCTCCTCCTGCTGTGAACCGTACGGGCGGAAGATGACGTATGGATCGTGCCCCGAGCCCGGCAACGCACCGTTGAAAATCTCCGTGTTTCCCTGCTTCGACCTCAGCGCGCGATGGTTGACATTTCCGCCATCACCATGGTAGCATTTTTCGGGGGCCGATACGCATCTATGAATACCCGAAACCATTCCGGAGATCATGCGTCGTCCGGCGGAAATACGCCCGTGCCCCTGCGCCGGGACGCATCCGGAAAAAAACGCCGTTCAGGCGATCGCGTATGACGCGTTATGCGAAAAAGGAAACGGGAATATCCGTCATCATCCCGGTCCTGCGCGAGGCGGGCACCATCGTCCGCACGCTCGATTCGCTGGATGAGCGTATCCGCGAATACGACGGGGGCGCCGATATACTCATCGCCGACGGGGACCCTGCGGGCTCCACGATCGGGGCCTTGAAGAGTCGCGGCGTCACCACGCTCATCGCGCCGCGCGGGCGCTCCCTGCAGATGAACGCCGCCGCCGCCCGGGCGCGCGGACGCATCCTCCTCTTCCTTCACGCCGATACGATCCTCCCCCCCGGCGCGCTCAACGATATCGCCGACGCGCTCGCGGACCCGGCACTCGCCGGGGGCGCGTTCGACCTGGGCGTGGATGACCCCGGCCCCTACTTTCGCATCGTCGAGCGCTCTTCGTCTATGCGCAGCCGCGCCACGGCCATTCCCTTTGGAGACCAGGCGATATTCATCCGCGCGGCCCTCTTCAGAGAGCTCGGGGGATATGCCCCCATTCCCCTGATGGAAGACGTCGAGATCATGCGGAGGATCAAGCGGCGGGGATGGAAAATATTAATTTTCAAAAAAAGGGTGCTCACCTCCTCGCGCATGTGGCGGCGCCACGGGATGCTGCGGACCACGTTCAGGAATTACGCCATCCAGCTTCTCTACCTCGCGGGCGTTTCCCCCGAGCGCCTGGTGCGCTGGTATTACCCGGGTCGGGGATAGGCGCGCTGACTGCCGTTGTGTTTTGTGCTTGAAACAGGCGTCTGTGTGCGGTATATTAAATGGACGGGAAGCGGCGCGCCCACGGCGTCGTTTAGTTCGATTTGCCCGATACAGGAAATAACTAATAGTAATGTCCCGCCCGTTCGCGGTGGAGGGGACGGTGTGATCGCCATGGGGAAATCGCCGGCTTTGTGAATTCTTATACCTATGAGTTCGAATGAGAATATCGGCGCGTCTGCGCCTACGTCGTCCGCGCCAAATCGGGGGGACGCGATAATCGTGTTCATCAAACTGCCCGGCGCGGTCCCGGTGAAAACGAGGCTTGGCACGGAGATCGGGAACGACCGCGCGGCCGCGCTGTATCGCCGGTTCGTCGAGGATGAAATGGAAATACTCGCGGCTTCCGGCGCCGATATCATCGTCGCATGCGATCCACCCGGTGGTATTCCCGGCGCCGAATTGTGGCTGGGTGGCGCGTTCGCATACGCCGAGCAGGGTGCCGGGGACCTGGGGGAGCGCATGAGCGCGGCCCTTGCGCGCGCCTTCGGGATGGGTTACGGGCGCGCGCTTCTCGTGGGAAGCGATATCCCCGATCTTCCCGGCCCCATGATCGCCCAGACATTATCGGCGCTCGACTCCCATGACGCCGTGATAGGACCGGCCTCCGACGGCGGCTATTTTCTTGTCGGCTTCAACGCGCGTTCGTTCGAGCCGCGGATATTCGCGGATATCCCCTGGAGCACGGAGACGGTCCTCGCCTACACCACGAACCGGCTGCGGCAGTACGGAAAATCGTTCCACCTGCTTCCCGCCTGGCACGACGTCGATTCGTGGGGAGACCTTGAGCGCCTGCTGGCGCGTATCTCCTCGGGAAACGGAGCCGCGCCGCGCACCCGCGCCTGGTGCGCGGAAAACCTTCCGGACCTCGCGGGGAACGGGGCATGATGAACGCGCGCGCATTGATAAGCGCGGCGACGCTCGCGCTCTTCATCGGACTCGAAACGCTTTTCCCGCATTTTGGCGGACGGGTCCGGCGCATTCCCCACGCGCTGGGCAACATTGCGGTCGGGATTATAAACGGCCTGCTCATCGGGGCCCCGGCCTCCTTCCTGTACGCGCAGATACTGCCGATGGCGGAGGCGCGCGGCCTGGGCCTCGCGCGCCTGATCGATCCCGTCGCGCAGGGGACGCTCGCGCGCGGCGCGCTCTGTTTCGTGCTGTTCGATCTCTGGATGTACGCATGGCATCGCATGAACCACCGCATAAAGCTGCTGTGGAGATTGCATCGTGCGCACCACTCGGATACCGCGATGGACGCGAGCACGGCGCTCCGCTTTCACCCGTTCGAGATAATGCTCTCCGCGCTCCTGCGCATTCCGGTCATGCTGGCGCTCGGTATGGACGCCGCCGATCTCCTGGTCTACGAAACCTGCATGCAGACCATCGTGCAGTTTCACCATAGCAACACGGCGCTTCCCGCGCGGGCCGACAGGGTGATGCGCGCGCTCGTCGTGAGTCCGGACATGCACCGCGTGCACCACTCGGTGGAATGGGGGGAGACCAATTCGAACTACGCGTCCGTATTCTCGATCTGGGACCGGCTCTTCGGGAGCTACCGGGCGCGCGGGGACACGCGCGGGATGCCGCTGGGTCTCAGGTTCCTCCGCGAGGAGGAGTGGCAGGGGGCGGCGGGCGTGCTCCGCACGCCTTTCGCATAACGTGCAAGGGAGGGGATCATGGACGGTGAACGCTTCGACGTGATCGTGATCGGCGCGGGGTCGGCGGGGATCACCGCGGCCAGGCTCGCGCGGGGGCTGGGGCGGCGCGTCGCGCTCGTCGAAAAATCGAGGATCGGCGGGGAATGCACCTGGTCGGGCTGCGTGCCCAGCAAGGCGCTCATCCGCGCCGCGCGCGCGGCGCGCGAGGCGGGAAGGTCGGGGGAATTCGGGCCGGCGTGGAAAATCCCTGCGCGCATCGACGCCTCAGGGGCCCTGCGTTACGTGCGCGCGGTCGTCGAGCGCGTCTACGAGGGAGAGAAGCCCGCGGTATTCGAAGCGGAAGGCATCCGGGTGATCCAGGGCGCGGCCTCGTTCACCGGCCCGCACGAGATAGCCGTCGATGCCGCGCGCTTTACCGCCAAAAAGTTCATCATCGCAACCGGCTCCCGGCCGCTCGTCCCCCCCGTTCCGGGACTCGCGGATACGCCCTTTCTCACCAACGAGACCGTGTTCGCGCTCAAGAAGCTTCCCCGCTCAATGATCGTGCTCGGGGGCGGGCCCATCGGCGTGGAGCTGGCGCAGGCCCTCGGACGCCTGGGCGTGAAGGTCACGGTAGTCGAAATGGCCGCGCGCCTGCTTCCGCGCGAGGAGCCCGAGCTCGCGGACCTGGTCGGCTCGTTCCTCCGGGCGGAGGGTGTCGGGATAATGACGAGCGTCGCGGCGACGGGCGCGCATAAGGCTGGGAATGGTGTCATGGTGGAAGTACGTGCAACAGGAGCGGCAAAGGCAGTCGCGCTGCGCGCCGATACGCTCCTCGTAGCAGTGGGCCGTGTTCCCGTAACCGATGGCCTGGGGCTGGAGCATGCCGGCGTGAAGGCCGGACCGCGCGGGATTCAGGTGGACGCCCGTATGCAGACAAGCGTTTCCCACATATACGCGTGCGGCGATGCCGCGGGGCCCTATTATTTCAGCCACATGGCGGGTGCGCAGGCGGTCGTCGCGGCGCGGAACGCCCTGATCCCGGTGTTCCGGACGAAAATGGACTATTCCCACGTGCCGTGGATCACCTTCTGCGACCCGGAGCTCGCCCGCTCCGGGCTCACCGAGGATGAGGCCCGCGCTGTGCACGGGCCCTCCATCCGCGTGTACCGCCACCGGTTCGAGGATACCGACCGCGGTAAAACCGACGGCGTTTCCGGTATGGCGAAATTTATACTGGACAAAAGCGGCCGTATGCTCGGTATTCATATTCTCGGGCCGCACGCGGGGGAAATCCTGCATCAGGCGCTCCTCGCGAAGTCGGCGGGGATGAAGTTCAGTCGGATGGCGGGCATGGTGCACGCGTACCCGTCGTATTCGGACGTAATCAGCCGCCCGTCCAAGCAGGCGTACGTGGACGAGCTCCGGCGCCACCCGGCGGTGAGACTTATCGGCGCCCTCGCGTCGCTCGTGAAAGGGAAATGATCCGTTGAAACGCCACTGGAAAAAGCTCGCCCTCCTGGCCGTGCTTGTCGCCGCCGCTGTTGCGGTGAGGCTGGCGGGGCTGGACGAATACTTGAGCTTCGAGGCGCTTAAAGCGAACCGCGGCGCGCTCAAGGCCTACGTGGACGCGCACCTTGTTTCGATGGCAGCGGTGTTTATCGGTGTCTATGCCGCGTCGGTGACCCTCTCGGTGCCGGGGGCATGGCTCCTCACCATCGCGGGAGGGTTTCTTTTCGGCGCGTTCGGGGGCACGGTGCTCGTGAACGCGGGCGCGACCGCGGGAGCCACGGGCGCCTTTCTCACGGCCCGCTATGTGCTGGGCGGATGGATGCAGGGGCGATGGGGGGAGAAACTCGCGGCGTTCAACGAGGAAATTGCGCGCAACGGGATTTCGTACCTGTTCACCCTCAGGCTCATCCCGGTGTTCCCGTTCTTTCTCGTGAATTTCCTGGTGGGCCTTACGCGTGTGCCTTTGGGCACATTCGTGTGGACCACCTCGATCGGAATCATCCCCGGCTCTTTCGTGTACGCCTACGCGGGAAGCCGTCTTGTCACGCTCGAATCGCCCGGCGACATTGTTTCGCCCGGCATACTGCTGGCGCTCGCGCTGCTCGGTCTCCTCGCGGCGCTGCCGGCCATAGTCGAAAAATTAAGGAAAAGGAAGTGACCCATGAGCCTCTTCGCAGTTGACCAGACCAAGTGTACCGCATGCCTCGCATGCGTTGAAGAATGCCCCGCGAGGATAATCGCGATGGACGGCAGGTTCCCGGTTCCCGTTCCGGGTGCGAACGAGCTGTGCATCGACTGCGGGCACTGCGTGGCCGTCTGCCAGCACGCCGCGCTGTCCCACCGCTCCATGTCGCCCTCACAGTGCGTCGCGGTCCCCGCGCGCGCCGCGATCGATCCCGCGAAGGCGGCGGCGTTCCTCCGCTCCAGGAGATCGATTCGCTCATTTAAAAAATCCTCGATCGACAGGGAAGAGCTCGCACGCCTCCTGGATACCGCGCGTTACGCGCCGTCGGGACACAACAGCCAGCCGCTCTCGTGGACGGTAATCAACGGGCGCGAGGGCGTACACCGCGTGGCCGGGCTCACCGCGGAGTGGATGGATACGGTTCTCGCCGCGAGCCCGGAGATAGGGAAGGCGGTGCACATGGACCGGATAACCGCCGGCTGGAAGGCGGGGATTGACGCCATCTGCCGCGACGCGCCGCACCTGGTGCTCTGCCACGCGGACCAGGCGAACCCGATGGCGCCCTCCGCGGCGACGGTCGCGCTCTCCTACCTGGAGCTTACCGCGCACGCCTCGGGCGTGGGCGCGTGCTGGGCAGGATTCGTGCACAGGGCCGCGGCGACCTACGCGCCCCTCAGGGAATCGCTCGCGTTTCCGGACGGGCATGTGACCCTGGGCGCGATGATCCTGGGCAGGCCGAAGTACCGCTACCATAGGATTCCGGTGAGAAAAGAAGCGCAAGTCGACTGGCGCTGACGCGCACACGGGCGGCCGGGAAAGTAATCCGCGCACGCCGGTTTCCCGGACCGCCGCACGCAGCAGCGTGTGTTTTATTCCCCGCGTGGCACAAGATAAAAAGCGGCATCATCCGCGGGATGCTGTCGTTGCCTGCGGAAGGGGTATCGGCGTCCCGGGAATTTCGCTCCGGGACGCGGCGTGTTCGGCGAGCCTCACGCCGCGTATCTCCCTGTTAAAGATTGACTGCAATCGAATCCTGTCCCATATTTAAACAAGCAGTATCGGACCCCGACCGGAGGTGAAGAAAAGTGTTCAATCCCATCAGCGTAGCAGGAATCCTGCGCGCACCCGATTCCGCCCGGGGCGGGCACGCCGAGATGACGCTCGATGAAAAGGGAAAAGTAACGGTAAGGTCCGGGGGGGCCGATATTTCCCGCTTCCACGTTCGGAGCCTCCGGGTGCCGGGCGCCGGTGCCGGGGGGATGCGGCCACTGCTCCTCCCCGACGGCTCGGTATTCGAAACCGCCGACGCCGCCGCCGTGGACGAAATAATCCGCAGGCGGACCGTGCAGGGAACCTCTCTCTGGGGCGGACTGGTCGATGCGAAGATGCATTATGCCGTCGCCGCCGTCGCGCTCGTCGCCGCGGGCGCATGGCTTGCCGTGACGATGCTCCTCCCCTTCGCCGCGCGCAAGGCCGCCGAGCTCATGCCCGATACGGTGGCGCGCACGGTGGGCGAGGAGACGCTGCGCTCGCTGGACCAGGGTGTGTTTACCGGTTCGAACCTGGACGCCGCGCGCCGGGGCGCGGTCCAAAAGCGCTTCGAAAAAATCGCGGCGTATGCGGGGGACGCTCGAAAATTTACGCTCGTTTTCCGGCACGGAAACACGGTGGGGGCGAACGCGTTCGCCCTTCCCGACGGGTCCATTGTCGTCACCGACGAGCTCGTGGAGCTCGCGGAGAATTATGACGAGATCGCCGCAGTGCTCGCGCACGAGGCGGGCCACGTCGTAAACCGGCACGGCATGCGCATGGTGGTGCAGGATTCGATCATCACGCTGGCGGTCGTCGTGCTCGCCGGGGATCTCTTCTCGGCATCATCGCTCGCGGTGGCGCTCCCCGCCGTGCTCCTCAAGAGCGGCTATTCCCGAGACTTCGAGCGCGAGGCGGACCGTTATGCGCTGGACTACATGCGTTCGCAGAAAATCGATCCCGCGCGCATGAGCGCGATCCTGAAGCGCATGACGGAGAAAGCGGGATCGACCGGCGGACCGAGCCTGCTTTCCACGCATCCCTCATACGAGGAGCGGGAGGAGATATTCAAGGGGGGTGCAGGGACGAAGTGAAGTTTCTTCGGTTTACGATTCCGGGGATTCCAGTATCTCAAACGCCTTCCTGAACGCGGACTCTCTCATTCTTTCGTCGATCGCTTCGGCATCCTTGTTCCCGGATGAATGTATCGGGAAATATTTGAACGTCTCCTTCTTCATGGCGCATCCTATATCCGCTGAGCGCTCCATGAGCATCCGACCGAATTGTTGGAAAGAGGAACTGCCCAGATAGCTTTCGGCCTGAAGATGGCAGAACGTGCGTACGCCACACCATACAAGACCGGGTATCCATCCCCTGGTCAGGTAATCCATAATGCCCGTGTTCATCCATCCTGATTGCACATAGGTGTTATCGATCACCAGGTGCTTAATCCTTGGATCCCCGAGCATCGCCTGGAGCATGAAATCGCCCCCTTCCTCGATCTGCGCATTGAACGGAAATCCC
Organism: Spirochaetota bacterium; assembly: GCA_004297825.1. Lineage (NCBI taxonomy): Bacteria > Pseudomonadati > Spirochaetota > Spirochaetota bacterium. The sequence continues at coordinate 37,908 of SCSX01000029.1, read as the reverse complement.
TTCCATACGATAAGCAGTATCTCCGGCCGCAGGTCGCATCGGTACGCGGTAAATACCCTGAGGCCGAGCAGGTTGTCGATTATATGAATGCTCTTGAATCCAAGGCCCCCGATATATATCTCCTCCGGGGGAATAGTGTTTCGGACGATAATTTCACCGAAAACACCGGCATCCCCGAGATCTACGATTCTGTCGATCCGCCTGCCGGAAGAAGAATTGCGCATATAATCGAATTTCGGATTCATAAAGTTCATTGGAAGACGAAATAATAATCCTGTGTATTCGATAAGTCAAGCTTGTGAGTTGGCAATTTAGTACTGTTCTTTTCCAAATTCTGAACATAACAGGGCGTGACGGATGAACAAGCCGTGCCGGTGCCGACAGCGCGCACCGAGAGGTCCTCTATTTCTTTCAACATCGACGTTTTTTCATTCACGATTCCGACATCGATTTCGTAGATTCAGTATAGTGCCATCAATAAAACCAGTGAGATGACCGATGCTGACTACCACGATCAATATGCATTGTACCACAAGAGAAAGGATCATCCGCGCCGCAGGCTTGAAGGAATCCAAACAGCGCGATATCGTGGTGCTTTTGTTGAAGCGTATCATGCGCGATATCGACCGGCTGCAGGGCGGGTTTACCCTGGTGAAGTATCAGCCGGCCGACCCGGAGAAACGGTGGCATTGCTTCTGCCTCCAGATCAGGGAGGATGAGAATGAGTTTTTTACGGATATGCGCAAGCTTTGCAAAATTACTGTTTCTCATCTTCTTGCTATTGCGGTGAGGCTCTATTTGGATGAATTGCTGCGGATGCCTCATGATGAATTAAATAACTATTTAAACTATATTAATTATTTTATCAGCCAAGAACAGGTCGAAGGCCTTCGGTGCTGGATATATTACTGGGGAAACCCAAAAAACCCCAAAAAAACCCATCCCCGTGCCAAAAAGCTCCGCACAACCGCCGATAATCCCTCTCGCCCCCGCGGCCGGCCCGTCATTTCGCACTGGTAACGGGATTCGTCCCTCACTCATTGCTGTCCGACTCACTTCCTCTTCAGAACCGCCAGCGTCTCCACATGCGGCGTCTGCGGAAACATGTCCCAGGCGCGGAAGCTTTCCACGCGATAATTCTCGAGGAGCTTCACGTCGTCGCGGAACGTCACCGGGTTGCAGCTCATGTACACGATTTTTTCGGGGGCGCATTCATTGACGCGCTTGACGGCCTTCGGGTGCACGCCCCCGCGCGGCGGGTCGAGCACCAGTGTGTCGAAGCCGGCCGCGCGCTCGCGGAGAAAATCGAGCGCATCGGCGCACACGAATTCCGCGTTCGCTATACCGTTCAGCTCCGCGTTGGCGCGCGCAGTATCGACGCCCTCGGCGCTCATCTCCACGCCCGTCACGTGTTCGGCCGCGCACGCCGCGAAGAGTGAGATGCTGCCCACGCCCGAATATAAATCAAGGACCCGTCCCTTTACCTGGTCGCGGATTTCACGGTACATTACCCGCGCGATTTCCGAGTTCGACTGGAAAAACGAGTTAGGCGAAATCTCGTAGCGCACGCCGTCGAAATCCTCCTCGATGCGACCGCGCTTCAGAACCGCGTACACCTCCCCTGTGTTCAGGTCCGCCAGGCCTTCGTTCAGGATGAGCGAAACCGAGTCGGCCATGCCGCACGCCGCCTCCGCGAGCGCGCCCAGCCTGTCCTCGCGGGACGCGGTCACGAAATTGATCATGAGCTCGTTCGTGAAGCGCGCCTGGCGCAGGACCGTGTATCGCAAAAAGCCCTCGTGCCGCAGGTAATCGTAACCCGGCGTCGCGGCCAGGAGCGGCTTCATGTCCATGAACGCCCTGCGCGACCGCTCCTGCATGATTTCACACGAACGGACGTCCACCACGCGCCGGAACGACCCGCGTACGCGCAGTCCCGACGCACCGAACGCGCTCACCATGTCCATGCGGTTTCTATAGGAGAGGGGGTCCGATGCGCCCACGTCCCCCACGTCGCACACCCCGCTCAGCACGCCGCGCAGCCATTCCCGCTTCAACAGCAGCTGGTCCCCGTATCGTATATCCTGGAAGAGGCAACCCCCGCATTCCCCGAAGTGCGCGCACGGCGCCGATACGCCCTCTCCCCTGAAGCGTTCGGCCAGTTCGTCGAACATGTCACGTTTCTTTCTTTTCATCGCGTCTCCGCGGACACTCTCGCACGACCCTTGTCCGGCTCAAGCAAATTTTACACGCCTTCGTTCAAAACTGATTGACATCGGCCGTTTTCGGGGGATGATACAAAAGTGGAGAGACGGCCGGGTGACCCCCCATGCGTTCCGGTCGGCGCGTATCGCTTTTATAAGGACCCAAAAATGAAGAGACTCGGTTCGCTTATATCAATACCCTGTGCGTTGATCATCGCGCTGGCCGCGTACCAGGCGCCCGCCGCGGTGACGGACGCGAAAATCGAGACCCCCGTCCACGAGCCGGGAATGCAGTTCTTATCCAAATCGGTGCTTTCGGTCATCGAGGAATCCGTGTTCGAGGTCGTGACCTCCAAGCCGGTGAAGGATTCGCTCAGCTACGAAAAGCCCCTCCCGCTCGACCTCATTCCCTTCGCCATCCGCAACGACAAGTACTATTCTATCGGCACCGCGTTCGCGATATCGCCCACGGAATTCCTCTCGGCGTCCCACCTGTTCGATATCGGGATCGAGTCCCAGTTCCGGGATTATTATATCCGCGACCGGAAGGGCAACGTTTTCGAGATCGACGAGATATTCAAGTTTTCGGACGAGCAGGACTTCATCATCTTCACCGCGAAGGGCAAATCCGTGAAGAATACCCTGCCCGCCCGCGAGTCGTATACGCTCAACGAACAGGTATACGCCGTGGGAAACGCCCTGGGGCAGGGGGTGATCGTGCGCGACGGCGTGCTCACCTCCACCACGCCCGAGGAGGAGAAGGGCAGGTGGGAATGGCTGCGCTTCTCGGCGGCGGCGTCCCCGGGCAACAGCGGCGGACCGCTCCTCGACCGGGAAGGGAAGGTGATCGGCGTCATCACGCGCAAATCCGAAAACGAAAATCTGAATTACGCGCTCCCGGTCTCGAAGGCGCTCGGCGCCGCGCGCGGCCTCGCGGTTTCGCATAAGCGCGTGAAGTATTCCCTCGTCAACACACGGAAGAAAAAATTCGTGGAATACGATTACCAGGCAAAGCTCCCCAAAAAGTTCTCCGAATTCAACGCCGAGATGACCCGATCCCTGAAAGGCTTTATCGGCGCCACCCATGTCTCTTTCCTTTCCGAAAACAGGGAGAGCTTCTTTCCCCGCGGCAAGGGCTCGCAGAACCTGTTGTACTCTAACTACACCCCGGGATTCCCCAGCGTCATCGCGGAAGACGAGGACGGCGAATGGACGCCCTTCAAACCCAAGAGCGTGAGCCGGTCCAACCTGGACGCGAACGGATTTTTCCAGTACGGCGAGCTGGGAGGATTCATATTCATCTACTTCCAGAAGCCCGACGACATGCCGCTTTCGGACGTGTACGCGAACCCGCGCCGTTATATGGACCTTGTCCTGAAGGGGAGCACCTACAATCGCTCGGTGATGAACGAAAAGATCCGGATCACCTCGCTGGGCGACCCGGTCGAGAATTTCACGCACGTGGACGGGTACAAACGTGTCTGGATGGTCCACGTCTGGCAGCTTGAGTACAACGATTCCCGCGTGCTCACCTTCACGCTGCTGGTCCCCGGCGGCGCGGTCGTCATCATGAAATCGGGACAGACGGGCGTTGTGAACGAGTTCGTCACCGACCTCAAGACGCTCGCGGACTTTGTCATTTATCCTTATTACGGAACCTTCCGGCAATGGGAGGAGTTTCTCAAGTGCGGCCCGTACCTCCCCGGCGCGTTCTCGGGGATTCAATTTTCCTACAAGCCCGGGGCGAAGGCCCTGCTCAAGACGGCGCGATTCTCGATGGAGTACACCCCGGAACTCTTCCCCATCGCCGACCAGAGCGACATGTCGCTCAAATTCGCGTTCTACCCGGACAAGAACGCGGTGGTCTGGGATATCTGCGGCGTCACCATGGGTGAGAACAAGGGCAACAACAATCACGTCGCCATGTTCAGGGAGCTTAAGCCCGATCCCGCGCTCAAGGAATCGTTCCAGATCCGATGGGGGAAGATCGCGGCCCGGGAGCACCCTTTTAACGGTGTATCATACACCTACGAGGGAAGCACCTACATCCACGCCCCCTGTCCGGGGTACGGCAAAGGAACGCCGTCCGGAAATTACCTCTATACGGTACGCGTGGGTATGGAGGGAAATGTCGAGGCGGCGAAGATCGAAAAGAAATTGAATGGCGCCATGGCCGTGATTACCTTGTACGAGTAACCGGCCGATAAAATATCAGTCAAGGGTGGACACGATGAAAATCATCAGAATCTGTGCAATCATTATTATTATCTGCGCGACGGCGGCGGGTGCGTTCGCGGTTCCCAACGAGATACAGGGAAGGCTGGGCACCGCCTACGCCACCGATCCCGACAAGTTCGGCCTGGATGTGTCGGGCCAGTTCAACTGGGTGCTGGATCCCTACTTCGCGCTGGGATTCGACGCGGGTTTTTACTGGATAAACTGGAGCCGGAAGATCGGAACGAAAACCTCTGGCGCGGCAACCGTGGACGTTAAAGCGGACACTAACGCCTATGATATTCCCGTGATGGCGGACGCACAACTCAGGCTTCCCGTACTTAAAAAGTATATCTATGTAACACCGTACGCAACCATCGGCCTGGGGTATTCATTCATGCTCCTTACCTATTCACAGCCCGACTTCACCACGCCGGCCCCGGAGAGCAAACACTACAATGCAGAGTCGATCAACAAGTTCTTCTACGGATTCACCTGGCAGTTCCTCGCGGGCGCGGGCTTCCAGCCCGAGGGCTCCAAGATAGAGTTTATCGGCGAGGTCGGGTACCGCGGGGGGGCGCTCAAGAGCGGGAGCATCGAGATAGACATGGGCGGCTACCTGTTCCGCCTGGGCGTGAAGTACCCGTTCGGGAAATAGTAGTACAACGGATGCGCCCCTCCGGGGCGCATCTGCCCGGCGACAGGCGATCTTCACCCTTCGAGTTTCGGAACACCTCCCTAGAAGCTCATCCGGATGTCCCTTATAAGTTATTGCCCTTGACAGGTAAGACCTTATTTGGTACTATATAAGGATCACTTTCCCCGGGGAGCTCCCATGAACATAAAAGAAGACATTCGTCCCATATCCTACGTCAAGGCGCACGCTGCCGACATGCTCGAACAGGTAAATGAAACGAGGAGGCCGGTATTCGTCACCCAGAACGGCGAGGCGAAGGCGGTCCTTCTTGATCCCGAAAGCTTTGAAAATATGCAGAAAGCGCTCGGCATTCTTAAAATGGTCTCGCAGGGGGAAAAGGACGTCATCGACAACAACCTGCTCTCCCAGGAAGAGGCGTTCGGCCGGATTGCGAAGAAATTCATGCGATAACCATGGCCGGCGACTCTTTTAAAGTTTTCTGGACCCGAACTGCCTACCAGGATATTGAAGACATTATCGATTATATATCCCTTGATTCCCCGAACACGGCGCGTGAAATTTTTACGCGCATCAGGACAAAATCCGCAACCCTCATAAACCTGCCGCATCGGGGGCGCATAGTTCCCGAGCTTAAGTTCTATAACATAATTACATATCGCGAGCTCATCGCCGCCCCGTGGAGGATCATCTACCGCGTCGAACATGATACGGTCTACGTCATGTCGGTAATCGATGGAAAAAGAAATATCGAAGACCTGCTGCTTGCCCGGCTGATCAGGGAATAATTACGCGCGCCAGTACATCCCGGTGCAAAAGCTACCCATTACCCACAAGTAAAAACGCCCCCATACCCCCCTGCGGGGGGCAACTACATCGGCCAATGGTAGAAAATGCATATTCTGCCGATTACTGAAGTCCCCCTCCGGGGGATTTAGGGGGCCTCCTGAGACAGTTTTTGTGATATGGGTAATGACCCGGTGAGCCGGTTAAAGGGGTTCCGATACCAGGCGGTCCGGAAAATTTATCATGCCCGTCCGCATTTTCCGCACGTGCCGTAAAATTCTATGCGGTGGTGGCGGACGCTGAATTGTCCCGTGCGGTTCGCTGTCTCGTTCAGCGTTGTGTTAAACGGCATATCAACGTCCGATATCTCTCCGCACGATTCGCAGATAAAATGGTAATGGTTCGCGGTATTGGCGTCGAAGCGGTCGAATGTGCTGCCGAAATCGATCTTGCGGATAAGGCCCTGTTCCATGAGCACGGTCAGGTTCCGGTAGACGGTGCCCATACTCAGGTTCGAGAACTCCTTTTTCAGCTTCTCGTAAATCCAGTCCGCGGACGGGTGCGTATGCGTGCCCCGGAGCAGCTCGAGTATCCGCTCCCGCTGTTTGCTGCGTTTGTATTTCGAAGAGAGTATTTTCAATGGCTTCTCGTAAATAATAGGAACCGTTCCTAAAATAAGCAACTCACTATGCCCAGTCAATCTCAATATGCCGGAATGTTTATTTTACGTGAAGGAGTGTGAATTATTTTCCAGGGCAAGCAAAGGTGAATGGGCATGGCTCGCCCCAGGCCTGGCGCGCGTATGCAGATGAAATGCCTATTGTGCAGTGGTTCGGCGGAGTATTCGTGCTGGGGAGGCCCTTTTCGGGAGGTTTTCGGTGTTCCCCCAGTAGAATTCCCAGCAGGTAACGTGCTTTATGGTCCTCCGGCCGATGGCATACTGTGGAAATTGTGAATAGTTACACATGGCATCCCGTTCGCGCAGCAACTCGTCCAGGTAGCGCCTGGTCGCGATGGCTACCAGATACGAGAGTGAGAACCTGCTCAGCTTACGGAAGTCCTGGGAGAACTCGTTTTCGTTCTTCCTGAAGCAGATCGGAAAATGCTTCCATTGCTTTAGGGGATCGCGGGGCTGATACCTCACCAGGGTGAATCCTCCCTGAAACCGGTCGATATCGCGTAAAACACGCCTGAGGAGCATGATGACGAGCTCCCTGCGGCATATTCCGCGCCTGGCTGCGGCAAGAGCGATCTTCTCGAAGACAGCATAACTCATATTGATGGATGTGCGAAGCATTTGTATCCTCCGGGACAAGAGCGCCCAAAGTGGATACGAATGGAGAATGAAAAATATGAACGTTTTCCAGGCAATAAAAGTGCCCATACGCTTCCCCGCGCGTCGGGCAAGCGCATCGGCCCCCAATTTTTTAACACATTCGCCCGTATGCCATATTTTTGTATAGTATTTCGCTTGACAGTCCGATACATTGGATGAAGGATGCGCACATAAAGGTTTTTTCGATTATGTCGTTTATATTTTCTTGCAATAAATCGTACTATATATATCACGATAAACCAAGGCAGTGAAGGAGATGCCCCATGAGCAGCGCAGCACCGGTCAAGGAGAGGGAGATGGCGGACCAGAAGGAACTTAACCAGAAATCACAGGCGCTCGAATCGGCGATTCTGCAGATCGAGAAGCAGTTCGGCAAGGGAGCCATCATGCGGCTCGGCGACGATTCCGCGAAGATCAAGGTGGAGTCCATCTCCACGGGGGCGCTTGAGCTCGATATCGCGCTCGGCATAGGCGGCATACCGCGCGGGCGCATCACCGAGATATTCGGCCCGGAAAGCTCCGGCAAGACCACGCTCATGCTCCACGTGGTCGCCCAGGCCCAGAAGCTGGGCGGCGTCGCGGCCTTCGTGGACGCGGAACACGCCCTGGATCCCGGCTATTCGAAAAAGCTCGGCGTCAACACGGACGAGCTCCTGGTATCCCAGCCCGACACCGGCGAGGAGGCGCTCGAGATCACCGAGGCGCTCGTGCGCTCGGGGGCGGTGGACATCGTGGTCATCGACTCGGTGGCCGCGCTCGTTCCCAAGGCCGAGATCGAGGGCGAGATGGGCGATTCCCACATGGGCCTGCAGGCGCGCCTCATGAGCCAGGCGCTCAGGAAGCTCACCGGCGTGATCGCGAAGTCGAAGACCTCGGTGGTGTTCATCAACCAGATCCGCCACAAGATAGGCGTCATGTTCGGGAGCCCCGAGACGACCACAGGCGGAAACGCGCTCAAGTTCTATGCGTCCATCCGGCTCGACATCCGGCGCATCGAAACGCTCAAGAACGGCGAGGAGGCCGTGGGCAACCGGGTGCGCGTGAAGGTCGTCAAGAACAAGGTGTCGCCCCCCTTCCGCCAGGCCGAGTTCGACGTCATGTACGATTCCGGCATCTCGCGCGAGGGCGGCATGATCGATATGGGCACGAGCCTGGGTATCGTCAAGAAGGCGGGCACCTGGTACTCGTACGGCGAGGAGCGCATCGGCCAGGGACGCGAGAACGCGAAACAGTTTTTGAAAGACCATCCCGACATCTCTGGCGACATCGAACGCAAGATCAAGATCGCCGCGGGGCTTATCGTAGAAAACGACGAAACCGCACCGGCCGCGGCGGCCAAGTAACCGGGGCGCGTTATCCCGGCCGGCGTGTGTGCATGAAACAGATGAGGCTTAAAACCCGCGACGATGTCATGCGCATACGCGAATCCGGCGCCATACTCGCCCAGGTGTTCACCCAGATTTCCATCCTCGCCCTGGATTCCCTCTCCACGTGGGAACTCGACCGTATCATCGAGGACGCGATCATCAAGCGCAAGGCGCGGCCCTCCTTCCAGACCGTTAAGAATTATTCATATGCAAGCTGCATATCGGTGAACGACGAGGTCGTGCACGGGCTTCCCTCCAAAAAAAAGATCATGCGCAAGGGCGACATCGTGAAGGTGGATATAGGCGTCGTCAGGAACGGGTATTTTTCGGACCGGTGCGATACCTTCCCGGTGGGGAAAATATCGGCGCCCGCGCGAAAACTCGTGAAGACGGCCCATGAGTGCCTAGCGAAGGGGATCGAGGTCCTGTACCCCGGACGGCGCCTGGGGGATATCGGCGCGACCATTCAGGAACACGCCCATGCGAACGGCTTCACCGTGGTGCGCGACTTCACGGGCCACGGCGTGGGCTTTGCCGTGCACGAGCAGCCCAATGTCCCGCACTACGGAAAACGTAACACTGGCAGGTTCCTGGAATCGGGCATGGTGCTCGCGGTGGAACCCATGATCAACCAGGGCACCTACGAGGTTGAGACCTGCGATGACGGGTGGACGGTCGTGACCGGCGACGGCATGCTTTCGGCGCAGTTCGAGCATACCATCGCGGTGACCGAGCACGGACCGGAGGTCCTCACGCTGTAGGACTTCCCCGGGTTTCCCCGGCCGGCATATACTGCACATGCATCCTGGCCGTCATTATGGTTTGTCATTGACAAGCGCAACCTGCTGCGGTAGTGCATAGTTGCAAATCGCATTGGGATGGACTTATTTAGTTCCGGTCACCCTTGGAGGAGGACCGTGGACAGGAGGAATACAGTGAAAAAATTACCGCTTCTTCTCATCATGGGATTCGCGGTCATTATCGGGATGTCCTCGCCCTCGATGGCCCTGAATATCGGTATCGGCGCGACGGGATGGTACGCGGACTGGCGTTTCGAGTCCTCGGAGGGAAACACCAACTTCGACGCGGCGCCGCTCTATGGTCCGGTCATCAGCCTGGGTTTTTCCCGAGAGTGGAGCCTTTCGGGCGTGTTCCTCTACGGCAAATTCGACCAGTCCGATAAGGGCAACGGTCCCGGAAAAATAACCCGCTACGATTCGGATACCACGCTTAACTATTCCATTGCCCGCTACGTGAGCCTGTTCCTGGGCTTCAAGTATATGGGATACGATTTTTCCGAAGGCGAACACGCGGGCTACGGGCCCGGGCTCGGATTGAGCTTCACGGCGCCCCTGGCCGACAACCTGTTCCTTCTGGGTAACGTCTCGGGGCTCTACATCTGGGGACATCACGATGACCAAGGAGGCGACTACGATTACACCGAGCCGGGGGCGAACGGCGGCGTGTCGCTTGCGTATAATATTTCCTCGACCGTGATTGCACTTGGAGTACGCGCGCAGCGGTTCGTGACGAGGCCCCAGGAGTCTTCGGGTTCCGCCCGGCTCACCCACACCTTCTACGGCGTGACGCTGTCGGCCGTGTACTCGTTCACGCTTTAGGCGCGCCTCTCCCGGCACTTCTGATCGCAGAGCCGGGTTCACGGCCGAAAAGATTTCGGGCGCCGATTCGCGTTTGCGGGATTCAGCGGGTCTCCTTCCCGTTCCATGCGGGTCGTGGCGCTTGTGCAGGAAAGAAATCTTATGACGGATAGTGCGCACATCATTTTCAAAACTGTGGACGAATCCGCGCTGGAAACGCTTGTCGATCTGCGATGGCGGTTCGTGCGTGAACTGAAGCGGCTTGAAGACCCTGAACCGCCCCTGGAATTCCGCCGCGCAACCACGGAATATTTTGCACGGCATCTCCGGGCCGGCTCCTATATCGGGATCCTCGGGTTAATCGATGAAAAAATCGTGTGCTGTGCGGGGCTCCTCCTGTACGACCTTCCGCCCCTGAATTCCAGCGCCGGCCGTAAAATCGGCCATGTGTTGAATTTCTACACGGTCCCCGAATCCAGGCGCGCCGGCGCGGGCGCCTCCCTGCTCAGGTTCACAATCGACACAGCGGTGGCGCGGGGGATCGACAGGCTCTTTCTTAACGCGACGAAGATGGGGGAACCGCTCTATCGTAAGGCGGGATTCGCGGAACAGGAAGAAGCGGCGCTGACGCTCGAGGTTGCGCCCCGCGCCGTTACATGAATTTCCTGATTGCCTCCAGCGACCCGGCGATTTTCTCCGGGTTGCCGCCGAATATGGTATTCAACATACCCGCATCCCTTACGAAGCCCGGCGCCTTCTTGCACAATACCGGTTGAACCATCCACGGCCCGCCCGATCGCGCCGCTGTCGCGGCAAGCTCGCGCTGGTACTCGGGCTTCTCGAGACGCGCGAGCCACAGGCGGTTCTCCGCGTACGCGAGCATGGGGAGATCGCCCGGGCTGTCCCCCGCGGCGAGGTAGGGCCGCGCCCCGATGACGTCCATTATGTTCGTCACCTTCCCCGAGTATATCGACGCCGGCAGGCAGGCCTTCGACGTGATGGCGAGGCCTGCCAGGCGCTCCTCCTCCATCGCGGCGTAGCGCCGGTCCCCGCGCACCAGGAGCCGGTCCTTCCGGAGACGCCCCTCCCGGTCGCGCATGAGCGTGGAGACGCCAATCACACGGTCGGGCTCGATCCGCCGCGCGCAGTCGCGGCGCGCAAGCCCCGGATTGATCACGTTGTGCGCCATCCACCGGATTGTCCAGGCGTTGCTCGCCGAGACGATCCACGCGTCGTACCCGCGGTCCAGGAGCGCGGCGAGGAGCTCCATCATCTCGGGGAATATAAAGGGGACCGGGTAGGCCGACACGCCCGGGGTCACCTCGATATACTTCTCGGCCATCGATTCGCTCATCGCGTGGACCGCGGCCGTTGCGCGCACCACGTCGAGCACCGTGAGTCCCTGCATGATCTCCACGGCCCAGAGATACCCGCTGGAAAGGGGCGCGGGATCGTCCCCGTCCTGCGCCGTCGCACCCAGGAGCTCCTCGTAGTAGACGGTGATATCGGCGGATTCGCGGAGGGAAATTTTTTTCCCGCCGGCCGCGAGAAAATCGGGCGCGAGCACGGGAGGAATTTCGTCTTTGCGGATGGTACCGTTTTTAGTGAGCAGCGCGAGGGTCGCCTCGCCGATATCGCCGCACGCGATCGTATTGTCGAAGTCGAAGGTCACGGGAAGGTTTTTCCCGGCGCCCTTTTCGATGAGCCGCTCGAGCGCGTCCCTCGCGCGGGGCGTCCAGCCCGGTTCCAGGAGCTTCATGCTATGACGCCCCCCGGGGCCGCGCGTTCCAGATGGAGACCATGAGCAGCGCCGATACGACCGAAAGCCCCGCGAGCACGTTGAACACGAGGGACCAGTCCCCCTGCGCGATGTCGCGCAGGTATCCAATCCCCGCGCCGGAAAAAATCGAGCCGGTCGCCCCCAGGCTCATTGTGAGGCCCGTCGCGATGGAGGCCGCGCGCGGGTGGCTCACGTCGATGGTCGCGGCGCCGCTCATGAGCATGTCGGGCCCGTAGATGAGAAATCCCGCGACACCCAGCATCGCGGTCGCGAGCACCCAGGACCCCGCCGGTATCTCCGCGAACGATGCGCACACCGCCGCGAGCCCGAAGAGCATGATGGCGCACACCGGCGCCCTCCGGTGGCCGAAAATTTTATCGGACGCCCATCCCGCCGCGATCGCCCCGGCCGAGCCTATGAGCGGTATCGCGATCGCGGTGAAGGCGCTTCCCTTGATGCTCCGTCCCTGGAAGTCGGCCATGTATTGCACCGTCCAGTTCATGAAGGTGTAGCGCACCGAGTTCATGCAGAAATAGCCTATGCCCAGGACCCACAGCGTTTTATTCGCGAGCGTTATGGAAAGAATTTTCGAGATGGACAGATGCGCCCCCTGCTCGTGCGCACCGTGTGCCTCGCCGTGCCCGATATCGTCCCGCACCGGTGCGAAGCCTGCGTCCTCGGGCGTGTTCCGGAGGCCGGCGGCGAAGACGATCGCCATGGGCACCAGGATGAGGCCGGGCACCATGAAGGCCGCGCGCCACCCGAGCGAGTCGCACAGGTAGCCGGCCAGTATCCACGAGACGACGTTGCCCACCTGGTAGCAGGTAGAGATGAGGCCGATAAGTACGCCGCGGCGCTTCGAGGTGTTCCAGTTGGAGATCGTCTGGATGAGAAGCGACCAGCCCGCGGACTGCGCGAAGCCGTTGATCGCCCAGAGCACGAGCATCCCCGTGAACGAGTGGGTCATCGAAAAAAGCACGTTCGTCACCGCGGCGAAGGAGATCGCCATGGTCATCATGCGCCGCGTGCCCAGGCGGGCGCCCAGGGTGCCGTTGATAATCTGGCCCACCGCGTAGAACATGGCGTACACCGACGGTATCATGCCCACCTGCGCCGCCGTCCAGTCGGGAAATTCTTTCAGGATCAGGGGCTGGGCCACGGCGAAATTCACGCGGCATAAATAATAGGACGCGTACCCCGCCCACAGGAGCCAGAATATGCGAAGCTGCCACGAGCGCAGCGACGCGTTTCGATTCGATGCCATGGGGCGGTCGTCCATATGCGAACCCTCCCGATAAATTATCAGGCGTGGCGCTGATTCTCCCGGATGAACAGCCGCGCGTCAAGGTTTTCAGCGAGCCCCCGGATGAATTTTCCGTGAATTAACCCGCGGTCCATCAAGCGCACCCCGCAGCCGGCCGTTTAATGGGGGAGGGCGGCCGGGCAAAAATGGGGCCGGGTTGGAAAAGTCCGATAATCCCTCAGGCCACCGCTGTTTTTTCCTCGCATGCGGAGCCGATGCACGTGAAATCGGGGGTTCTCTTAAGGTTTTCGAGTATGGACATTATTTCCCCCGGGGGAGGGGTGATTTTCCTTTTAGCGAGATCCAGCCAGCAGGCGTCGCTTTGCAGCCGGGCGACGAGCCTGCCGTCCGTGCGGCGGAACTCATTCACGAAGCAGAACCGCGCACCGTCCGGGCTCAGGCCCTTTAATACAAGGGACACCGTGAAATCCTGGTACATGAAGAGCTCGGTGTGGTAGCTCAAGTTGTCCGCGAACACCACCGGGCCTATGTTCAGCCTCTTGAATTCGGCAATATCGAAGCCGTGGGATTTGAAGAACAGCATCCGCGTGTCGGCGGCATAGTCCAGGTACGACGTGTTTTTCATGTGCCCGTTGAAGTCCATATCGGCCCAGCGGGCCTGGAATGTCGCATTGTACTCGTTTCCCATTTCCCCCTCCTAGTTTATACCGAACGGTATATTTATATAGAAAAAAATGTCACGCACGCAGCGCGCCGTTGACGTGTTCCTCGATGTGGCGCGCCGCCGCGTCCAGGTGCGCGCGGTCGCCGGTAATTTTCGAGAGCATGATACCGCCCTCGATCAGGGTGATGAAGAGCGACGCGAATTCCGCCGGCGCAACCCCTTCCCGCATCTCCCCCCTTCTCACACCACGCGCGACAATGCGCTCGAGGTTCTGCCTCCAGTATTCGATGTAGGCGCGCACCTTTTTCCGGATGATCGGGTTCCCGTCGTCGGAGTCGATGGACGCGTTCAGCACGGGGCAGCCTCCGCCGGCGGCAAGCTCCCGGTAGTGTTCCGTGTAGTACCGTGCGAAGGCGATGAGCTTGTCGCAACTGCCGTCTATCGGCGCCAGCGCCTCCTCGATGCCCTTTCTAATCCGGCTGAAATTGAATGCCAGGGCCTCGACGGCGATCTCGTCCTTGTTCGCGAAATTCCCGTAGAGGGCGCCCTTGGTAAGACCCAGCACCTCAGTCAAATCGGAAATCGAGGTGCCCGCGTATCCCTTCCTGTTGAATATGGGCGCCGATTCCTCGATGATATTCTTGCGTGTCAGCTCAGCTTTTCCCATGGTGTGCTTCCCTGATAAAATATACCGTATGGTATATATTTGTCAAGAATAAGTTTCGGATTTATGCATTTTTTTAGGCTCCCGCATAAACAATACTGGTCAAACCCAGGCTTTAAACAGGAGCTCCCTTCACCCCCGCCCTTTCCCGGAATCGTCTTCTGTTTCTGCATCGCCTTTCAGCGTGAATGTCTCAAGATTCCCGGAAAGGCTTTGCGAGCTCAGGCCGATTATCTTCGCGTAACCGCGCACCAGCTCGGAACTTGCCAGCGTTTTTTGCGAAATCTCGTTTACGGAATTTATGGTTTTCGTAAGCTCCTCGACGGTCTTTTTCTGTTCAATGGAAAACGAAAACACCCCCGCCGAAATTTTGCTGAGCTGGTCGATCTTCGCCTTGATGTCGCTGTTCATCGCGCCGAGCTCGCCGGTGAATTCCATGGTGCCCGCGAGCACGCCGCTCGTCTCCCTGATTTTCTCGCGCACCTCGCTAAAGATGCTCGCGGTATCGCTTATAAAGCTCAGCTCCGTGGTGATGCGTTTGGTATGCTGTGTTATGGTGGTCCGTATCCCCTTCACCAGGTCGGCAGTCTGGTCCGCGAGCTTGTTCACTTCGTCCGCTACCACCGAAAACCCCTTGCCGGCATCGCCGGCGCGCGATGCCTCGATGGCCGCGTTGAGGGCGAGCAGATTGATCTTGTCGGCGACCTCGTCGATTAGGTTAATGGTGCCTTCGAGTTCACGCAGGTAATCGGCCATTTCGCCTATGGCCTTCACGGATTTAGTCATGGTCTTTTCACCCGTCTCGACGAGTCCCACGGCGCCCTGTATGCTGTCGGTGAGCCTGCCGATTCGCTGGGACAGCTGTCCGCTGCTGGCATTGATCTTCGCGATGCCGTCCTTGATGAGCTCCGATCCGTCCATCTGGGCCTTGATATCGGTGAGGCTCGATTCAAACGACGCCGACATTTCCTCATAAGCGGCGGCCGCTTCCTCGACGATGGACGCCAGCTCCTGCGCGATTTCCGAAAGCTGCGACGAGGAGTCGTTCAGGTCGCCGCTCAGGGTTTTTACCTCGCTGGAATTGGCCGAGATATTTTCAACCATTCCGCGGATCGACGCCACCATGTGATTGAAGGTGCGGGTGATATAGCCGATCTCGTCTTCGATCTTGACCGGCACCTCCACGTTCAGGTTGCCCTTATTCACCTCGCGAACCCCGCGGGAAAGCGCGCGCAGGGGATTGATGAGAATGCCCGAGAAGAAGAACAGGAATCCAAAGCGCACGACGAGCATGATCACGCCCAGCATGATCACCATGCGCAATACGGAAGGGTGCATATATGCGCGGTAATTCGTATAGGGGAATCCGACTTCATTGAGGAGCCCCGTTCCCGCGTTGTAAACCAGAAACGCGACTATATGTCCCGTACCGTCGGCATTTTGGCGGTAAAGCCTTGTTCCCGGTTTTTCAACCGGGGCAAGATACCCAAGAAGCTCTTTCTTCAAGTCCCGGGACCTGTCAGTTTCATTCTTCAAGCGTGTACGCATCAAATCGAGGAAAGGCTCCAGCTTCTCGTCCGTTTTCGCGAGGTAATTCAGCGCGGATTCCCGGAAATTCTCGCCGGGAATCCGGCGCAACATGTTCGCCAGAATTAAAACTGGCTCATGGAGTGAATCCAGGTATGCGATGATCTTGCCCGAAGGGTCGGGCTCGCCCGGGGCGAGGGTTTCGGCGAAACGCGCCACGGCTCTCGCATAGCCGGTAAACCCGGCGGGGGAGTCGCGAAGTATCCTGGCAAGGCCGGTGCGGAAATCCCCGGCTTCGACTTCGCGCAGGCGCGCGCGCACCAGGCCGTTTATATACGTATCCTTGAGGGTGCTGAAATCCACCAGCTTTTCGCCCGCTTTCAGTTTGATTGAACCGGCGGCTTGATCGTAGGCGGCACAGTAGACGGCTTCGCCATGAAGGCTTCCGTCCAGCACGGTAAGCTCGGCGATCCTGTAGTGCAGTTCGTCGTAGGATGCGTCCCGCTCACGGAGGAAATAAAAGCTCTCGAACTGAAGGAGTACGAGCATGGTGACCCCGCTTATGCCGATAAGCTTCCCCATGAAGGATATGGTCTCGCGCGTATTGTTGAGATAGACGATCGCGTACAGGAAAAATCCGAAGACATTGAAAATAACCCACGTGTTGTGAAAGGTTTCGCGGCTTATCGTCCCCTCCCGGCTCAGCGTATTGGTGATCGTGGGAACCAGCGAGGCGAACAGGAATGTGAGCAGCATCAACAACAGCAGCCTTCGATCCTTTTTCTCTCCCGTGAAAACGCGCCAGGCGCACAGAACGATGTTTATGAGAGTATAGAGCACGATCACCAGGGCGACACGCTTGCTGACGGCGTCGGCATCGAAATCCCAATAGTGCCCGCGAAATAAATAAAGCCTTTCCGTGCCCGCGGATACGATTACGAAGGCAAGGGTGACGAAAATAGTAACCGCGTAAATGGCCCGTATGAATATTCTGGCGGCGCGCGGGTTTCGCTCGGTAGGAAAATAGAAGTAAAATATATTGATATGGCTGAGCCCGATCAGAATGGTGAGAACCGTGATCCATCGGTGGTACGCCGCAACGGGATGGTATATGCTCGAAGCGATGACATACCCGAAGTTGAAAACCGACATCGCCGCATAGCCTATCCCCAGGTGCAGCGTCGCCTTCGACTTGTTCTTGACCGTTAAGAGGAAAGTCGCGATAACCGCGAAAAACACGACACCGATGAGTGAACCGATGCTAAATGAATTCAGATATAGTATATCCATGTTCTTTCAGTTCTCCGCGTTAACGATTTAATTCATCTTTTCCCGTCCCACCGATTCGCCCATACTATACAATTATCAGGATTTGGGATTAAATCTAATTTATTTTTACCTCTATTGATTAATAGTATGTTCCGGCAGCAGCACTTTTGCAATTCATTTTCAGGGGGCCGCCGAATTGCCGTGCATCCGGGATCAAAGCGGTATGACGCTGCCCGAAAATCTCAGCCGGCTCGGGCGATCGACGGTTAAAAGCAGACGCCGCCTGACTTTTGATGCATCTGCCAACCCGGGCACCCGCCCCTTGATTCCCTCCCAATCCTTTATTACATTACTCCATTGCACTTTCGTTTCCCCGGGGGTTTTTATGCCGAAACCCGGCCGCGGGGGAAGGGATAGGGCGATACTACAACGGGCTTTGTACTAATTTTAAGGAGGGGGAAACAATGGGACTTTTCAGGCCGAATATCAGGAAACTTGCCGCGAGGCATGACATACATCGTCTCGTGTCGCTTCTGGACGACAGGAACGCGGACACGCGGATGAGCGCGTTCCTCGCGCTCTCGAAGAGCACGGCCGACTCGGCGGTCGAGCGGATGAAGTCGCTCCTGAAAGACCCGGACCCGCGCGTGCGGACGGTCGCGGCGCTCCGGTTTGGCGGTGTGCGCAGGGAGGACACGGTCGCGAACCTGGGACAGGTCATCCGGTCGGGCTCCCCGCGGGACAGGATCGAGGCGCTCGACCTGCTCGCGGAACGCGGCGCGGGCGACCTTGATCTCGAGGCGATCGCGTTCGCGGCGATGGACGACAGGAATTTCTCGGTGCGCAGGGCGGCGATCAGGGCCGCGGGAAAGCTGGGGGACCCCCACGCGGTGGAGAGGCTGGGACGCTTTGTCGACAGCGAGCACATTCATATCCGCCTCGAGGCGATTCGCGCGCTGGGCATGATCGACGACGACAGCACGCTCGAACCGCTCTTCCGCGCGCTCATGGACAACGATTCGGAAATACGCGCGGCCGCGCGGGAGGCGCTCGCGCGCAAGGGGGGTGCCGCTGAAAGGAAGGCCCTGGAGGATTCGCGCTACTCGGTGCTCTTGAAAAAAATGGACGGCGGCGAGCGTATTCGCCGGGAGGCCGCGGAGCAGGTGGGCGCGCTGCGCCTCGCCGAGGGGCTGCAGCTCGTGGTGAAGGCCGCATCGGACCGGTATAAGGAGGTGCGCCTGGCGGCCGCGAAATCCCTGGGCCAGCTTCGGGAGCGGGGAGGGATAGAAGCGCTCGTGAAGCTGCTCGATGACAAGTTCTACGACGTGCGCCTGGAGGCGGTGCGCGCGCTCAGGCTGATTTACGACCATAACGCGCTTGACGGCCTGGAGAAGGCGTCCCGGGACAGGAACCGGTTCGTGAGGGCGGAGGCCATCGCCGCGGCGAACGACCTGAAATCGAGAATCGCCGTGCGGTCGAAGTACATCGCCTGATCCGCGGCAAAGGCCCCGTTTCCGCATGTCCGCCCGTCCGGCGGACACGGGCCGGGCGGCCCGCTCCACGCTCCCGCGCGCGAAGGGGAACGAATAGTTCTTGCAGTCGCGCGATTTTTGTCGTACCCTGTTTTCGCGGCGGGGGCAGGGGGGCCGATGCGCAAACAGGCTGTCCCCGCGCTGGAAGGAGAATCGGAACCCGCGGGATCCCGAGTGCACGATGCGTGTTGAAGCAGACGATGATGCGGCCGGGCGCACACCCCGGGAGCGCATGACGCGGGATCCGGATCGATGGAATCGCGGGGAGCGATGCACCGGGAAGAATATCGGACCCCCGTGAAGTAATGGTATCGTTCAGCGCACAGCGCCGGAAATCCGGAGAGGTCCGATACATCCCGCTTCCAGGGCGAGATCGCCGCGCGGGATGGGCATGGAATTTCGCAGACGATCCCCGGACGCGTAATGCGCATCGATACGCAGGAATCGGCACACGCGGCGGTGCGCGCCCCGCTCAAGGAGAAACCATATGAAAACTTCCGGCAACACGGTGCTCATCACGGGCGGGGCAACGGGAATCGGGTTCGCGCTGGCGAAGGCCATGGTCCACTCGGGCAACGAGGTGATTCTCTGCGGCCGCAGAAAATCGAAGCTGGACGCGGCGCGAAAAAAGCTGCCGGGCGTCGACGTGAAGACCTGCGACATCGCCGATCCCGCCGACCGGGAGCGCCTGTGCGAATGGGTCGTGGCGAAGTATCCGAAAATTAACATGCTCGTCAACAACGCGGGGATTCAGAAGACGGTCGATCTGAAAAAGGGCGGCCGGGATATCGCGGGAAAGGAGAGCGAGATAGAAATAAATTTCTCGGCGGTGGTGGGCCTCTCCGCGTATTTCATCCCGCGGTTCATGAAGCGCGGCGCGGCGGCGATCGTCAATGTTTCCTCCGGGCTCGCGTTCGTCCCGCTCGCGGCGGTTCCCGTATACTGCGCGACGAAGGCGGCCGTCCACTCGTTCTCGCTGTCGATGCGGCGCCAGCTCAGGGACACCGCCATAAAGGTTTTCGAGATCATCCCGCCCATCGTCGATACGGACCTTCACCGCGGCACCAGGGAGCGCCGGGGCCTGGCGGACAGGGGAATTTCCCCGGAAGAGGTTGCGGCGGCCGCGATCGCGGCCCTTGCGAACGACGAATTCGAATGCGCGGTGGGCATCGCGAAAAACCTCGTGGCCGGTTCACGGTCCGATCCGGACCGTGTTTTCAAGGGAATGAACGGCTGACCCGTCCGGTTTCGCGCAATTAAAGCCATAAATAGCCTGTATTTCCGCCGCTGCATCGTCTTATTTACGTCCTGCATTTGCAATCTCCCCTTTTAACGTGTACTATAATGGTCACAGGGGGGATAATGCGTCCGGGAAACCCCTCGAGAAACTGGAAGTTGCGGCACCCCCGGGAGTCGCGGATGTTTAAATAATTCAAGGCGAGGGGCAGACGGTATGGGAGACAAGGGCAAGAGAGACAAGGCGAAGCACGACCGGCAGATGCACGACAAGAAAGAAGCCAAGCACCAGGCAACAAAGAAAAACCAGGAAAAACAGACGAAGCACGACCAGATGGTGCCGCCGCGCTAGCAGGACCGACCGCCGGTTTCTGGAATAGTGCTGTCTGATCCGCAATCTGCCTTTCCCGGCTTTGCGCGTTACGAACGCGCATAAAGACGTTCGGATCGCCAGTTGGAAGAATGCCGGAACCCCCATGATCACGCTTCCGCCTGCGGACCCTTCAACGGGGACCCGGGCTCGTTAGTCTGCACGGTATTGGAATTCCCGATTCCATTGATCCATCCCGGCAGTAATCTTGGAGTTCCGCCCGGGGCCAGCCCGCACCCGAATATGCCGGCGGAGCTATAAATATTAATTGAAACTAATACGCACATGCCCTAAATTTCATGCACGAAACGGCGGGCGGACGTCGCCCCGCCGGAAAGGGCTCCGGGAGGATGTCCATGGAATCGTTCGAAATGAGCGAATTTTTTCCCGTGGCGCCGCGCACGCTGTATGACGCGTGGATGGACGGCGCGACGCATTCCGCGATGACTGGAAGCGGGGCGCGGATATCCGCGCGCGCGAACGGGAAATTCACCGCGTGGGACGGATACATTTTCGGGACCACGGTCGCGCTCGAACCGGGGAAACGAATCGTGCAGAGATGGAAGACGACCGAGTTTCCCGAACGCGCGAGATACTCGCTCCTCGAGATCCGCTTCGAGAAATCGGGGAAGGGAACCCGGCTGGTCCTGAACCATTCCGGCATTCCCGACGGCCAGGGCGAGGATTACCGGAAGGGGTGGACCGAGTTTTACTTCAAGCCCATGAGGAAATATTTTTCCAGGTAACGGCGCGCCCGGCCTCTTCGATCCCGGCGAAACGACGGCATGAAATAGTTGACGAGGTACGGACATGATATTATTATGTCATTATAATGGCACTTTGGGGGCGTGATGGATTACCTTAAATTCACGGATTTCAGAAATCACTCGAAAGAATACTTCGATAATGTGGAAAAGGGCAGCACCTATATTATCATACGAAAGGGAAAGCCGATTGCACGAATAGTTCCTTTTGCCGAAAAAACGACGGGTTGGAAAAGGGAAATTAAAAAAATCAGGCTGAGGAAAAACGCGGACACCCTGGAATACATCAAGCGGGAGCGCGATGAGGGATGAACCTCTATTTCGATACCTCCGCCATGATTAAAAAATATATAGATGAAAAAGGTTCCGGGAACGTAGACCGGCTTTTCGAAGATGCCCAGGCGATATATGTCTCGACAATCGCGGAAATCGAAGCGCTCTCCACATTGAGAAGGCTCGTTAAGGATTCCGTTATCAATGACGAGGATTTCAGGTACCTGAAATCCGAAATCCAGTCCGATATGCGTTATTTCAATGTGATCGATATCGACGACCAGATAAAAAAGCATGCGATTGAATTGATTGAAAAATACCAGCTAAAAAGCCTGGATTCGCTACAATTGGGAACCGCGGTATATGTCAACGGTGAAATCGATTACTTCGTCTCATGCAACGACAGACTGTTGAAAAGCGGTGAAAGGGAAAACCTGAAAGTTCTCAACCCGCTTAAAAGAATGTAAATTGCGAAGATCGGCGGGGGATGCACAGTACGTTCCACTGCCGAGCGCCCTTCTAACCAAGTGACGGTGGGCGCGCGTGAAATTCTACGGGGGTGGACAACGGCCAACCATATTGTTTTGTTTATAGCCATGAGCCTGGATGGGTTCATCGCGGGCGGAATTCCAGGGAGAAAATTTTGGCACGCACAATAATTTCAACTATCGCAAGAGCGGCGCTCGTACTCTCGATCGCAATACCGGCCGCGGGGGCCGCGCCCTTCGCGCTTCTTGACGGGGACATCGTGTTCCAGGAGGCGCGATCTCCCCAGACGGAGGCGATCCAGCGCGCGACCCATTCGCGCTTCAGCCACATGGGCATGGTGTTCCGCGTGAACGGCGCGTGGTTCGTGTTCGAGGCGATCCAGCCCGTCACCATGACGCCGCTCGAATCCTGGGCGGCGCGCGGCGCGGGCGGGCATTACACGGTGAAGCGGCTCAGGGGCGCCGCGGGAACACTCACGGACGCGGCGCTCGTGAAAATGCGCGAGGCCGGGGCAGGCTATATTGGCAGGCCCTATGACATTTATTTCGGCTGGGCCGACGACCGGCTCTATTGCTCGGAGCTCGTATGGAAGGTGTACCGGTACGGGCCGGGAATCGAGCTCTGCCCGCTCAGGAGAATCCGTGACTTCGACCTGTCACATCCCGTAGTGAAGGGGACGCTCTTCGAGCGTTATGGGAACGCGGTCCCGCTGGACGAGCCCGCGGTTTCACCCGGCGATATTTTCGATTCCCCGCTTCTCGAGACGGTGTATGAACGATGAGGCAATGAGGAAAATTCAGAATTCGGCAAGGAGCCTCCCATGATAGAAGCCGACGCGCTCGCCATGTTCGTCACCGCCTCCACGCTCCTCGCGTTCGCGCCGGGTCCCGACAACATCTTCGTGGTTGCCCAGTCGATGGTGTACGGAAGGGGCGCGGGGCTCAGGGTCACCCTGGGACTGTGCACCGGGCTTCTCGTACACACCGCGGTGGTCGCGCTGGGCGTCGCCGCGATTTTCAGGACATCGGTGATCGCGTTCAACGCGCTCAAGTACGCGGGCGCCGCCTACCTGCTCTTTCTCGCGTGGAAGTCTTTCCGCGCCTCCGCGGGCGGGATCGATACGGGCGGACAGGAGCGCCTCTCCGGGTGGAAGCTGTATCGGCGCGGGATCATCATGAACGTGACCAACCCCAAGGTCTCGATATTCTTCCTCGCGTTCCTCCCGCAGTTCGCGGGCCCGGCCGGCGGGTCCATCACGCTGCAGCTGGTCGCGCTGGGCGCGGTATTCATCGCCGTGACGCTCGTCGTGTTCGGGTTCCTGTCCATGCTCGCGGGCACGGCGGGCCGATGGATCGCGCGTTCCGGGCGCGGCGAAAAAATCCTGAATCGTATCGCGGGCGCGGTATTCGTCTCGCTCGCGGTGAAACTCATTCTCACGGAAAGGGATTAGGGCCGATACGCCTTCGTGCGCGGCCGCACCGTTCTGCCCGGGATCGGCATAGTAAAGGAGGACTGGAATGAAAATTGTGTATGCGTGTGTTCTGTGCCTTTCGCTGCTTACCGCCTGCGCCCGCGGCGGATTCATGGAAAAATATTTCCAGGAGCGCGGGCTGAACGCGACGATTGTCGTGCAGTCGCTGGGCACCGGGAGGGAATACACGTATAACGAGGAACGCGCGCGCACGGGCTTTCTTCCCGCATCGACCTTTAAAATCCCCAACATGCTCATTTCGCTCGAAGAGGGCGCGCTTCGCGACGGGAACGAGGTGCTCCGCTGGGACGGCACCGACCGCGGGCGCCCGGAATGGAACCGCGATCATACCGTCATGAGCGCGTTTCGGTCGAGCTGCGTGTGGTGCTACAGGGAGCTCGTGCGCCGGGTGGGAAGGGAGAAATTCACCCGCTACCTCGCGCTCCTGGATTACGGGAACGGGGATGCGGGAGGAGCCGCGGACGGCTTCTGGCTGGACGGGGCGCTCCGGATTTCGGCGCGCGGGCAGGTGGAATTCATGAAGGGCGTCATCGCACAGAAGTTCCCGTTCGATAAAAAGAATTACGCGATCCTGAAAGAAGCGATGTTCGTGGAAAAAGCCGGGGAGTGCCGCATCTACGCCAAGACCGGGCTCGCGACCGATGCGCGTCCCCCGGTGGGCTGGTACGTCGGGTACGCGGAAACGCCCGACGACACATGGCTGTTCGCGTGCAATCTCGAGATAAAAACCGGGGACGACGCCTCGTACCGAAAGGAGTCAGTGTACGAGGCGCTGCGGACGCTGGGGGCGATTCGGCGATAGCGTGTGTCCCCCTCAGGCCTCGCCGTTTTTAAACCGGATCACGATCTCCGTGCCCCCGTCCCTGACGATTTTCAGCGTGCCGTGAATCTGCTGGGTGATCATGCGGACCAGCCTTAATCCCAGCGAATTGGCGGTTTCCGGGTCCACTGTCTCCGGCATGCCCGCCCCATCGTCCCTTATCGAAAGGCGATTCGTTCCCCCGCCGTCGCGCGTCATGGAGATTACGATCGCGCCGTGCGTGCCGTCCGGGAAGGCATGCTTCAATGCGTTGGTGATCAGCTCGTTGAGTATCAGCCCCAGGGGGACCGCCTGGTCCAGCCCCAGCCTGAGATCCCCCATCTCGCAGCGCAGGGAAATTTTCGCGTGATCGACGGCCAGGGACCGTATGAGGTTTTCGGCCATTTCTTCCACGTAGTCGCGCAGCAGGATGTTCGCGACATTATCCGACCGGTAAAGCCTCTCGTGAAGGATTGCCATGGCCTTGATCCTGTTCTGGATGTCCTGGAAGGCCGCGATCGCGTGCGCGTCCGATATCCCCAGGAGCTCCAGGCTCACGAGGCTCGTTATCACCTGCAGGTTGTTCTTCACGCGGTGGTGAATCTCTTTCAGAAGCATCACCTTTTCGTCGAGCGCCTCGTGGATCCTCGCCTCGGCGCGCTTGCGGTCGTCGATATCCACGACGATGGCGAGAATTCTCTCCTCCGGCCCCGGTACCAGCGCGTCCGCGATAAGCACCCATACCCGGGAGCCGTCCTTCCTGATATATTCCTTTTCGTAGGGGGTGCATATGCCGCGTTCGCGGAGCTCCGTGAGTGCCCGGGCGTCGGAGGGCAGGTGATCGGGGGGTGTCATCTCGTCCCACCGAACCAGTCCGGCGTCTAATTCATCCCTGGTGCGTCCCAGCAGGTTCAGGTAGTAGTCGTTCGCCTCGTGAATCCCGCCCCGCGCATCGCCCAGGACGACCCCCACCACGTTCGACGAGGCGATCCGCTCCAGGCGCGCATACGTCATCCCGAGCATTTCCTCGGCCTTTTTGCGCGCCGTGATGTCGATGATATAGGCGAGAAAATGAAGCGGCGTTCCGTCCTTTTCACGGAACAGCATTGCGTTTACGTCCGCCCAGAGCAATCCGCCGTCTTTCCGGATGTAGCGCTTTTCAATACGGCAACTGCGTACTTCGCCGGAGAGCAACGCCCTGGAACATTCCAGGGTTGCCGCCATGTCGTCGGGATGCGTCACCTCGAGGAAGTTTTTTTGCATGAGCTCCTCCCGCGAATATCCCATCATTGCGCAGAACGCGTCGTTGATATTCTTGAACATTTTATCCGGCGAGGCAAGAAGCGCCCCAATGGACGCCATCTCGAACGCCCTCCTGAAGCGCTCCTCGCTGTCGCGCAGGGCCTCCTGGACCGCTATTCTTTGCGCCTCCGCCTGTGCCAGCTCGGTGACGTTCTGCGAGATAACCATACCCGCATAGACCCTGCCCCTGCTGTCGCGCACCGGAACGACGTTCTGCCGGTAATGCATGCCGCCAAACTCCATCTCGAGCTCGGTCGATTCTCCCTGGAGTGCCTTGTCGTAGAGCGGCGCGAACAGCCGCGCCACGTCCGGCGGGTACGCCTCTTCCAGGGTATGCCCCTCGATCGACTCGCGCGTGAAGCCGGCTTTCCGTATCTCCTCGCCGTCGGCGATGAGGAACCGGTGGTCCCTGTCGAACAGGTGGAGGGACATGCCGGGCAGGGACCGCACCAGGAGGCCGTATCGGTATTCGCTTTCGCGCAGCGCCTCGAGCGCCCTTTCCCGGGCGGCCTCGATCTGCTTGCGCAGGGTAATCACGTCGAAGACGGCGACGAAAAATTCCCTTTCCGGGCTGTACACCGATATGGCGAACCACATGTCGAGGGACTTTACGTGCATTTCGAAAACCTCGGGGATGCCCGTACGCGCGACCCGATCGTAAATTTCGAAGAGCCCGGGGTCCGATTCGCGAAATCCCGGGATCACCTGGGACACCTTTTTCCCGGCCGCGTCTTTGAGCCCCGTGAGCGATTCGAAGGCGGCGTTCACCTCCAGGTAGATGAAATCCGCCGGCGCGCCGTCTTCGAAGATCATCTTGCAGTAGGCCATGCCGTTCAGCATGTTGTTGAAAAGGTACCGGTACTGTTCCGCGCTCCGGCGCCGCGCATCCCCTGCGTGCTTTTCGACGGTAATGTCGCGCGCCAGAACCGATACGCCCGTGATCGCGCCCCCGGGGTCGCGTATCGGCGTATGGGATATCTCGAAATAACGCCGAGAAAGATCGCTATGTCCCGAATACTCCTCCTTGATCACGGTTTCGCCCTTGAGCGCCCGGTCCAGGTTTCTCCGCGCCGCCTCGCGATCGGCGTCGACCGTCTGGCACTCGAGCAGGCTCATGCCCGGGGCGATATCGGTCCCGTAAAGGGCCTTCATGGCGGCTTTATGGGCGGCGTTGAAACCGGTATAGCGATATTTAGAATCGACCGAGAAAATCGGGTAGGGGATGCTGTCGACGGTATCCCGGAAAACCTCAAGCTGAGGGATATAGTTACGTTTCTTCCCGGTCGAACCGCCCGTTTCGCGTTTTTGCCCGGCGAGTATGCGCTCCAGGCGCTCCACCTTCCGGATAAGCTCGGCTTTTGACAACGCGGAGTATTCCATGTCATACCCCCTGTACTCAGGCCGCATTCTTCATGCGGTGTCCCGATTGTAAGATTCGCAGGTTTCCACGCACGGAAGAAAGCAACACGTCCGCCGCCCCTATGGTACAAAGGGCTGCGCTGTAAAATTCAAACGCATCGGACCCGACCCTGCCCTCGCATCGAACGTCGGGATTCGCGGCAATTCCAGCCGGCGCCTGATTGCCGTATCTGAATATATGCGCGTGATCGCCAGAAATCAAATCCTCGTACGCGGACCCGGGCGGTTGGCGGCGATTTGACAGGCCGGCGGACCGCCCGAGGGGCCGGCGCCCCCCCCCTCAATAATTAACTTGTGAATTTATATCGGGCGGGCTATATTTCAAGCACGGGCGGCCGCACACGCGGCGGGATTTTAAACGATGCCGGACACTACGCGCAAAACAGTCCTTCTCGTCGAGGACGAGGCAATACTCGCCATGGCCGAATCCATGACGCTCCGCGATTACGGGTTCGACGTCATTACCGCGTCAACCGGGGAGAAGGCGGTCGCGCTGGTCCGGGGCGGGGCCGCGGTCGACCTCGTGCTCATGGACATAAACCTGGGAAGCGGCATGGACGGGACCCGGGCGGCCCGGATCGTCCTTTCGATGCGCGACGTGCCGCTCGTCTTCCTCTCGAGCCACACCGAGCGCGAGGTCGTCGAGAAGACCGAAGAGATCACCAACTACGGCTATGTCGTAAAAAACACCGGCGAGACGGTCCTCATCGCCTCCATAAAAATGGCCTTCAAGCTCCACGAGGCCAAACGTATCGTCCAGAACAATGAAAACGAGCTCACCGCGGCCAACGAGGAGCTCTCGGCCACGATCGAGGCGCTCGAGGCGGCCAACGAGGAGCTTATCGCCGCGCAATCGGAGATAATGCTGAGCGAGCGCCGTTTTCAAACGGTCGCCGATTATACCTATGATTGGGAGTACTGGATCGCCCCCGACGGCACGGTCGTGTACATTTCGCCCTCCTGCGAGCGCATCACCGGCTATCCCGCCGCCGACTTCATACGGGACCCCGGTTTATTCATCGCCATCGTGCACCCGGACGATCGCGACATGATGGCGCGGCATTTTGAAATCACCACGCGCCCCGGGACAAATGGAAACATCTTCCAAATGGATTTTCGCATCGTCACGCGCGGCGGCTCAGAGCGCTGGATCGCGCACGTGTGCCGGCCCATTTTTGCCGGGGACGGCGAGTACCTGGGGGTGCGCGCCTCCAACCGCGATATCACGGAACGCAGGATCGCGGGAAGGGAGCGCGAGATCGCGGTGCGCTTCCTTGGCCTCATCAATGGGAGCGCGGGGATAGATGACCTGGTCCGCAATTCCGTGAGCTTTTTCCAGGAACAGTCCGGCTGCGAGGCGGTGGGGATCCGTTTGCGCCGGGGGGAGGATTTCCCCTATTACGAGGCCCGGGGCTTTCCCGCGGAATTCCTGCGCGCGGAAAACAGCCTGTGCGCCCGCGACCTGAAAGGGCAGATGCTGCGCGACGAGATTGGCAATCCCGTTATCGAATGCATGTGCGGCAATATAATCTGCGGCCGTACCGATCCGTCCAAGTCATTCTTCACCACGGACGGGAGCTTCTGGAGCAATTGCACGACCGACCTTCTCGCCACCACCACCGACAAGGACCGCCAGACGCGCACGCGCAACCGGTGCAACGGCGAGGGCTACGAATCGGTGGCGCTCATTCCGCTTAAGGCCGGAGAGGATCGCCTGGGCCTCCTGCAGCTCAATGACCGGAGGAAGGGGCGTTTCACGTCCGAGCTTATCGGCATGTGGACGCGCCTGGCCGGGTATCTCGCCGTCGCGCTGGCCCGGGCGCGCGCGGATACCGCCGTGCGGGAAAGCGAGGAGCGCTTCCGCTCGCTCTTCGAGAACATGCTGAACGGCTTCGCCTATTGCAAAATGGAATTCCTGGACGGCCGGCCCGTCGATTTCACCTACCTCGCGGTCAACAAGGCTTTTGCGAAACAAACGGGCCTGTCCGATGTCGAGGGGAAGAAGGTTTCCGAGGTCATCCCCGGAATACGCGAGTCCGACCCGGGGATCTTCGAAATATACGGCAGGGTCGCGCTCACGGGAACGCCCGAGTATTTCGAAACCTGGGTCGAAGCGCTTAAAATGTGGTTTTCCGTATCGGTCTATTCTCCCGCGCGCGAATACTTCGTCGCGGTGTTCGATGTTATCACGGAGCGCAAGCGGGCGGAGGAAGAGCGTGAATCCGCGCTGGAAAGGCTTCGGGAAAACGAACGGCTTTCTCGCCTGATCACCGACAACACGGGTGACAATATCTGGATCATGGACATGGATTTGCGCTTCACCTACGTGAGCCCGTCGATCATCAACGTGCGCGGCTTCACCGTGGAGGAGGCGATGGCGCATACCATAGACCAGGTGATGCCGCCGCATTCCGCGGAGAAGGCGATGCAGGTGCTCGCCCAGGAGCTGGAGCTCGAACAGACCGGTGCGGCGCCCCCCGGGCGATTCCACAGGCTCGTCCTTGAGGAATACCACAAGGACGGCACGCTCCACTGGCTCGACAACACCCTCACGTTCCTTCGCGATACGGAGGGCCGCCCGTCCGGAATCCTGGGCGTTTCGCGCGATGTAACCCCCATGAAACGCGCAGAGGAGGAGCGTGAGCGCGCCCTCGCCCAACTCGCCGAAAGCGAGGAAAAGTACCGCGCGCTCGTGGAAAACGTCAACGAGGTGATCTACACGCTTGACAGGGAGGGCTACTTCACCTACGTGAGCCCGGTGGTGGAGCGGCTGAGCGGGTTTAAAAGCGAAGAAATCATCGGGAAAAACTTCACGGACTTCATTCATCCGGAGGACCTGCCGGGGCTGCTGTCCAGCTATGAAAAAACGATGAGCGGGGGGTTCGACCCGTACGAGTATCGCATATTCGACAAGGACGGGACGGTGCACCATATTCGAACGTCCAGCAGGCTCATCGTTAAGGACGGCGTAGCCTCCGGAATCACCGGCGTCATGACCGACATCACGCGCCGGAAAGAAGCTGAATCGCGCATGCGCGAGGTAGTGGAGGCCCTGCGCAAAAGTGAAGAGGAGCTTCGTCTCATTACGGAAAACATGCGGGATACCATCTGGCTCATGGATATGAACCTACAGATCACATGGCTATCGCCGTCCGTGGTGAAGTCGCGCGGATTCACGATGGAGGAGCTGATCGCGATGCCCCTGGAGCGGCACATGACACCCGCTTCGCTGGAGCGCATTAAATCCCTCATGGGGCGGTACCTCACCTCGGAAACGCTTGCGGACCCTGTCCGGGAAATCACCATCACGGCGGAACTTGAATTTATCCACAAGGATGGCGGCACAAAATGGACCGAATCGGTGGTGACCCTGCTGCGCGACGAACGGGGCGCGCCGTCCGGCTTCCTGGCCGTGGGACGCGACATTACCGAGAAAAAACGCATGGAGGCCTCGCTTCGGGAACGGGAAGAGGTATTCGAATTCCTGGCCCGTAACATCACCGACATCATCTGGATACTGGACCTGGAAATGCACACGACCTACGTGAGCCCGTCCGTGGAGCAGATTCTGGGATTCACCCCCGAGGAAAGGAAAACGCAGCCGCTGGAGCAGATAATGACGCCCGATTCGCTCGCGCGCTGCACGGCCAAGGTGGCCGCGGAACTCGCGCGCGACCGCGAGCCCGGTGCGGATCCGGACAGGGTGACCGTAATCGAGGTCGAATATTACCGCAAGGACGGCTCCACGGTGTGGATGGAAAACAGCGTGAAGTCGATGCGGGATGAGACGGGCGCCATATCCGGAATGTACGGCGTTTCCCACGATATCACCGGACGCAAGCGCGCGGCCGACGCGCTCAAGCGGAGCGAAGAAGCCCTCGAAAAATCCCTCGAGGAAAAAAACGCGCTCCTGCGCGAATTGCAGCACCGCGTGAAAAACAGCCTGGTCATGATTGCGGGCCTTATCGGGATCGAGGCGGGCCGGATCGAGGACCAGGGGGCGCGTTCCGTGTTGATGAGCCTCCGGAACAGGGTGGACTCCATCGCGAAGCTGTACGAGCTCCTCTACCAGAGCGGCGCGCTACGCACCCTGAGGCTGGACGAATACGTGGCCAGGGTCGCGCATTCGCTCTCGGAAACTTACATCACCCGCATGAACAAGGTCGCGCTCAGCATCGAGTGCGACCCGATATACCTGGACGTCAAGCAGGCCGCGCCCGTGGGCCTTATCCTGAACGAGCTCGTCACCAATGCGATCAAGTACGCGTTTCCCGGGGACAGGAAGGGGACGCTAAGCATACGCCTATACTGCGCCGGCGACGGGATGGACCTGGTCGTTGAAGACGACGGCGCGGGCCCGCCATCGGGATTCGACGTGAAACCGCCCATGGGTTCCGGCCTCCATCTCGTCAGCATGCTCGCGGAACAACTGGGCGGCACCTTCACCTTCGCGCGCGGCGAGAAGACCGTGTGTACGGTGCACATCCCGGGCTGCGTGGAGTAAGGGGCGGGGACCGCTGCGGTCGGGAATTCACGGATAATAGACGCCGAAACTCGTCGCGCCCGCCTGCTTTTTGTAGTATTAATGCATGAGCGGCGCGCCCTGCGCTTTTCGTGCCTCTTTTGGTCGGCGGGGCGGCCATGACGGATAGGGGAGATGAAGCATGATTAAAATTGCGCAGTCCCGGGCGGCACGCGGCCTGGGGACGCTGGGGGTGATCATCATGTTCGGATGCTCGGGGACTCCGCCGCACAACCTGGGGGTGCACGACGGCAGGCTCTCACCCTGCCCGGACAAGCCCAACTGCGTATCGACGATAAGCGAGGACCCGCGTCACAGAATGAAACCGATTTCATATGATGGAGAGCTGAAAGCGGCGCGTGAAAAGCTCATCGGCGTGATCGGTTCCATGAAGAGGACCAGGATCGTGACGGCGGAGGACGCATACCTGCACGTGGAGTTCACCTCGGCGCTGTTCCGCTTCGTGGACGACGTCGAGTTCCTGTTCGACGACGCGCGGAAGATCATTCACTTCCGCTCGGCCTCGCGGCTGGGGAATGGGGACATGGGGGTCAACAGGAAGCGCATGAAAGAGGTGCGCACGCGGTTCGGGGAACAGGCGCCGATTCGCCTACCTGAATAATCGGAACCCCATCCTTATACGGCCCCTTGAAACCCGCACGTCACTGCCGGTTTCCGCGTAGATATATTTTCCCTTTTTGAAGCTGCCGGGATTCGCGATCGTCGCGGTCCCCAGGGATTCGACGCCCCCCGCCTCGTGGATGTGCCCGCACAGGCAGAGGTCCACACGGTTCTGTTCGATGAAGGCGCGTACCGCGCGGCTTCCCGCGCGTATGCCCAGGAAGGTGCGGTCGCGCGTCCGGTGGGGGGGCGTGTGCGAGACCAGTACGATGTGCCGGACCCCCGCAAGCTTAGCGTACCCGTGGGCGAGGAAGCCCGCGATCTCCTCCTCCGCGTATTCGACCCTCGTGTGCATCGGGGTGGTGGTGGACCCCCCCACGCCGAAGAACCCCGTGTCTCCCATGACGCGCGCGTCCGCGTGCAGCGATATGCCCCTCTCCTCGAAGAGCGCGCGCACGTCCTCCGAGTCCCAGTTCCCGTGGACCGCGAGAAGCTTCGCCGCGAAGGGTTGCATGATATCGAGGAGCGCGCGCGCCTCGTCCGCCGAACCGCCCTTCGTGATATCCCCCGCGAGCACTACGACGTCGGCGGCGCGCGCCGGTTCCTCCGCGCGGCGGAGCATGTCCGCGGCGCCGTGTATGTCGGCGAGCAGCAGTATCTTCATGGGGCCCTCCCGGCGGCAATCGCAATTGACAAACGGCCACAGCCCCGTATGGTGGGCGCGCGTAAGAAAAAGTCAAACCATTATCGGGGGACGCCATGACCTGCATCGATTCACACGCGCACTTCGATCTCTGCGTCGAGGAGGGGATGCCCGAGGACGCGCTCCTTTCCGGCATGGAGGCGGCCGGGGTGCGTTATGCGGTACAGGTCTCGATCGACCCCGCGGGTTTCGCGTTCTCGCGCGAGTTCGCGCGGCGCAACAGGGAGCGGGGTGCGTACTTCACGCTGGGCATCCATCCTTCGACCGCTGCGGACGAAGGGGCGCTGGGCATGCTCGAGGGAGAGGTGGTATCGGTCATGGGGTCGGACGATGCCCCCCTGCTCTTCGGCATAGGGGAGGCGGGACTCGATTATTACCGGTTGCGCAGGCCCCGGGAGGAACAGGCGCGCGCCTTCGAATTCCAGGCCGCGCTCGCCACCCGGCTGGGGCTCCCGCTCATAGTACACTCGCGCGACGCGCTCGATGACACGCTGGCACTCCTCGCGCGGGTGCGGCCCGCGAAGGGGGTCATGCATTGTTTTTCCGGGGACTCCCGCGCCGCGCGCCGCGTGCTGGACCTGGGCTTCATGATATCCTTCGCGGGCAACCTAACCTACAAAGCCGCGCTCGACCTTCAAGATGCCGCGTGTTTCGTCCCGCTCGACCGCGTTCTCCTCGAAACGGACGCGCCCTTTCTCACCCCCGTACCCCTGCGCGGCAGGAAGAACCGCCCGGAGCATGTCGCCCACACCTACGCGTACTTCGCCTCCCTGCGCGGAGAACCCGTGGAAATGATCGCGGAATCCGTGGAGGCGAATTTTTTCTCGCTCCTTGGGCGATAGACCGCGGGGAAAATTTTTTTCTTGCATTGCGTTCGATCCTCACCGAAAATTTCGCTATATTTGACGGGCGTGCTCGTCGCCATCGCGCGGAACACGCGACGAT
Organism: Spirochaetota bacterium; assembly: GCA_004297825.1. Taxonomy (NCBI): domain Bacteria; kingdom Pseudomonadati; phylum Spirochaetota; species Spirochaetota bacterium. The sequence continues at coordinate 4,116 of SCSX01000029.1, read as the reverse complement.
CACCGAATAGATCATTACAGGCACGGCTCCATGAAAATCCCGCAGATCCCGGCCGTACTCCTCGCGCTTTGCGCGGCGTTCCTCCTGCCGGCCTTCCCCGGGAGCGCGGGGGCGCAGGAGCTGAAAAGCGGGGATGTCGTGTGGGGCGCGCGCGCTGGGTATTCGCACCTCTCCGGCTACTGGCAGCGGGAGCTCACCGATGCGCCGTACTTTGGACTTTACCAGGATTTCCTCATCCGCGACCGCGTGATGGCCGAAACCGACATCTCCTACGCGTCCTACCCGCTCGAAAACAGCGGTACCTCGAAAATCCATTCGCTGGCGTTCGCCGCGGGGCCGCTCTGGCATTACCCGCTCGCACCGTGGGCCCGGTTGTACGCCGGGCTCTCGCTCCAGGGGGTATTCTTCGCCTTCGACAGCGATACATACGGGAAGCGGGATTACGCCTTCAAGCCGGGGGGCATGCTCAAGGCGGGCGTCTTCATCCCGGTCCGGCAGAGCCTGGGCCTGCGCGTTGGCGCCGAGCTCACCTCCGCGCCGCTCTCGGGGAAGGCCTTCACCGGGATAAACTTCGTCGCGGGAGCATCATTCAATTACAACGCCTTCGAGCGCGCGGTCACCGAGGAGGGGATCGCCGCGCGAAGGGACGATCCGCGCGCGGCCGCGATCGAGTCGCTTTACGCGGATTCGGTGAAGCGTTTTGAGGAGGGGGATATCGCCGCCGCGAAGGAGGGTTTCACCGGGCTTGACCGTCAGGCCGCGCATTACCGCGACGCCGACCGGTTCCTCGCGCTCATCGCCGCGGCCGAATCGTCGCTCGCCCAGGGGAAGCGCTTCCTGGACGAGGCGCGGTATTACGAGGCCATAACGCCCCTGTCCGAGGCGGCGAAATACAGCGGCGAAGCGCGCACATTGCTGAAGAACGCCCGCGAGCGCCTCGCCGCGGAGATTCCCGCGCTCGAACAGATGGGCGTCGCGGCGTACGAGCGCGGCGAGTACGAGCTGTGCATCGCTATCATGAAGAAAATCCAGGCGGTAGACCCCGATAACCGCGTGATGGTGATTTACCTGCCGCGCGCCCAGAAGCGTTACGAGGGGCTTCAGAAGCTCAGATGACCGCATATGAGGCTTAAATACAAGCTCATCCTCATCTTCGCGCTCCTCATCATCGCATCTTCGCTTCCCCTTACCCTTTTCATCCTGAATAAGCAGGAATCCGAAATCACGGACCAGCTCGCGCGCAACGGCGAAATGCAAAGCGCGATCATCGCCCGTTACGCGCTCAACATTCTGCTTCAGAACGGGGGAGACCTGGCGAACGCGCGGGTCGACGCGCGCGAGATGCTGAAGGTGCTGCGCCCGCTCGAGGCCGCGGGGCTGGTGTATGCCGATACCGTGCTCCTCTCGACCCAGGAGCGTTTAAACGGGCAGGAGCTCGCGCGCTACGAGGGCGAGGCGGGCCCGGAGCGTTCCGGCGGTCGCGTTACGCGTGACCTGCTGCGCATGCTCGAATCCCCGGGAGATATCACCGGCGACGGGGAATCGTACCTGCAGTTCACCGGGCGCGAGGAACTCCCGGGAGGTGCGATACGCTGCGTGGGAAGGCTCGTCTTCTCGAAGGCTGCCGCCCTCGAACCGGTCCGCAAGCTCCGCAGGCTCGTCTACTCCGCGATGGCGGCCGCGCTCGCCGCGGTCACCCTGATCGGGTTGTATCTCGGCAGGCTCGTGTCGCGGCCCATCGACGAGCTCATCGACGGCGTGGAGCGCCTGGGGGGCGGGGATTTCGGTATGCGCGTCGCGGTGCGGGGGCACGATGAGATCGCGCGGCTTGCAGTCACCTTTAACCATCTCGCCGAGGTCATCAAGCTGGAGATCGAGGCGCTCAGGGGCGCCAACGAGGATCTCCGGCGTCTGGACGGCATCAAGGACGAGTTCATAGCCACCGTTTCGCACGAACTGCGGACGCCGCTTTACGGAATAATCGGGCTCGCCGATTCGCTCATCCAGGATCCCGCGGCCGTTCTGAGAGAGGAGACCGTGGGGGTCCTGTCCCTCATCAGCAGCAGCGGGACGCGGCTTTCGCACATGGTCAATGATATCCTGGATTTTTCCCGGCTCAAGCACCGTGACATCAATCTCCAGATTTCCCGTGTCGACCTGCACGCGGTGGCGGCGGTCGCGATCTCGCTCATGCAGTACCTCATCGAAAGCAAATCGATCGAGGTCCGCAACGAAATTCCGCCCGAGAGCGCGTTCGTCCGGGGTGACGAGAATCGCCTGCAGCAGGTATTCCTGAACCTGCTGGGGAATGCGGTCAAGTTCACGGAGGCGGGCGTTATCTCCATCGCGGTCGCCGATTCGCCGGAGGGTCCGGGAATGGTCGCGGTCTCCGTGAGCGATACGGGAATCGGCATTCCCCGGGATCGGATCGGCAGGATATTCGAATCCTTCGAACAGGCCGACCCCTCGATCTCCCGGCGCTTCGGCGGAACGGGCCTGGGGCTTGCCGTGACGAAGAGGCTGGTCGAGCTGCACGGCGGAACGATCGGCGCGGAATCGCGCGAGGGGGAAGGCTCCGTGTTCCGATTCACCCTTCCGCTCTGGGCGGGGGAAGCGGAGCCGGGGCGCGTGGAAAGAAAGGAGTCGCGGGTGCCGCCGGAAGCCCCCGCGGCGCTCCTGCCCGTCCGCGAATCGTACCGGCCGGCGGAAATAAAACCGCATAACGGCAAATCCCCCGGGAGCGTCCTTGTCATTGACGACGAACCGGTGAACCTCCAGGTGCTGGAACGGCAGCTTGCCACCCAGGGCTACCGGGTGCGGACCGCCGCGCACGGTACGGGCGCTCTCGAAACGCTCGAGCGCGAGGGGCCGTTCGACCTGGTCCTCCTCGACGTGATGCTTCCCCGCATTTCCGGTTACGAGGTATGCCGGTCTATCCGCGCGCGGCACTCGGCGCACGAGCTTCCGGTGATCATGCTCACGGCGCGCAACAGGCCGGGCGACATCGTGACCGGGTTCGAGGCGGGCGCCAACGATTACATCGCCAAGCCCGTGGACCGCGCCGAGCTCCTCGCGCGCGTGCACGGTCTCATTTCCCTCAAGAACGCGGTCCGCTCCTCGAACGAGCTCTCCCTGCTCAAACGCGACCTGAACATCGCACACGAGATACAGCACGGGGTCCTCTACCACGAGCTGCCGCGCGTGCCGGGGGCATCCATCGCCGTCCGCTACAGGCCCATGAAGGAGCTCGGTGGAGATTTCTACGAGGTGCGCGCGGAGGGTGCGCGGGGAATCGCCGTCCTCATCGCGGACGTATCGGGGCACGGGGTCGCCGCGGCGTTCCTGAGCGCCATGCTCAAGGTGGTCTATGCCTTCTCCCGCGCGCACGCCGGCTCGCCGGGGGACATGCTGGGCCTCGTGAACGGGAGCATGAAGGACTACATGGGGCGCCAGTTTATCACCGCCTGTCACGCCGAGATCGATCTCGCGTCCATGAAGATCCGCTATGCGAGCGCCGGGCACTGGCCATTCGTGATCTGGCGTCGCGAGCCGGACCTTGTCGTCGTCGAAACCGTCGAGAGCATACCCATCGGCTGGCGGCAGGAGCAGGCATACGAGACCCTGGAGGCCGATATTCTCCCGGGCGACCGGATCGTCTTCTATACGGACGGGATTATCGAGACCCGGGCCCCGGGGCCCGGGCGGCCCATGTTCGGGGAAGACCGCTTCCATGAGGCGCTGCGCGCGAGCGCCGGCATGGACGCGGACGGGGTCGCCGACTTCCTGCTCGCGAGGGTTCGCGCCTGGGCAGCAACGGCCGAGGAGGACTGGATGCAGGACGACGTTACGCTCGTCGTCATCGACATCTCGGGCAACGAGTAAGCGGGGCGGGGGCCGATGCGAGGATTAATTTTTGGGAAAAAATGAGCATTATGTACAGCGGTGTATTTTCTCCTTCGGCGTGTCGCCGGGGTCTCCCCAGTACAATTCCCAACAAATGATGCCATTTTCGATCCTCTGGCCGATGGCATAGTGAGAAAACTTTGCATAGTTATGCCTGTTTTTCTTGCCTTGCAATATTTCGTCCAGATATCGGTCCGTGGCGATCGCCACCAG
>SCSX01000028.1 GCA_004297825.1 Spirochaetota bacterium | reverse complement strand
GCGGTTTTCTGGTAAGGACGAGACAAAGCGCGGGGGGAAACTAAATGTCGGTGCGTCAGCCGGTGAGTCCTCGTACTGGTAGAGCACCATGCGGTAGAGGCTATGCTTCCCGGTCCGCAGTGAAAAATCCATCGTTACGGAGTCTTTCCTTTGTGTCCGATATCCCTCCGCGCCGGGCGCGCGTGCGCGTATCCCGTGACCCCCTCCCGTCATGGTGCGCATCGCGACGACTCCCTCCGCCAACGCGCTAAGCGTGTTCACGGGCGCATCGGCGCTCATCGCGGCTTTGGGAAGGAACGGCGCATGGGGAAGGGTCTTCGCGCGGGCGATCAGGCTCGATTCTTCGTGGGTGAGGGGAACTATCCCGCGAGCGGTAAGCACTTCGAACAATTCCACGGCCCCCGCCGCGAAGCCATCCCCGGTAGTAAGCGCCTTCAATTCATCTCCAAGGGACGTGCGCATCGAAACAGCCCTTTGAAGCGATTCCGCCCCGCACCAGGCGTTATACCGAAGTGAGGATGTATCGGCCCCGGACGTCATTAAACCGGAACGCACGGCGTCGGTCCATACCGTCTCGTCGGCGGTCCGCTCCCAGGAGGCTTTGCACTCCACCGTCGAGGCAAAACCCGCCGCGGGGAGCACGGCGCTCGCCAGGACCAGGCTCAGGAATATGTGCCGGTAGATTCGCATTGTAGTAGGGTGAACGATACTATGTGAAACTCGCAAATCTTCGATTCGCGAATCAAGTGAAAATGATTTTAATTATTTATGCAAGCTTTTTTTACCAAGCATAATGCTAGATGGTGTATAAATCTTGGTTATTACAATGAGTTTGTCTTTTCACAATGGGCCGGGTGGATTCATCAAGCCCAAAAATACAACAAAATTTACAATTCGTCCAAAAACCCTCCTACCACATCCGTCGCACCAAACTCGCACCACCGTCGCTCCGTAGTCGCTTTCATCTTCCCGGCGGCGGGAAAACCAGCTCCAAAAACACTATACAACACAAATTAGTATATGCTCACATAATGGTCCCTGGAAACCGCCTTGAACAGCTTCGGTAATTTTAAAACGTGAGTAAAATTCAAAAAATTTTAAGAATCCCTGTCCGCAAACGTATTCAAGATAACGAGTCAAACGCTAGATCAAATTTACAGGGAAACTCACTATGAGCACCATAAAACAATTCCATGCCGGACGACGTACGTAAAAATGGGGTTGGTTGCCTATTTCAGGTGGAAAGGCAGGAAGTCTCCAGGAGGAGGCTTTACACAGGGGAAGGGGGTGAGGTCCAGACCGGTTCCCTGGAACTTTATCCTCTTTTTCCGGGAAGGACAGGTGATGGATACGGTTGTACCTGGCGCTGGACCGTCTGGATTTAGAGATTGACTGCTCAATGCGTTCATGGTAATTGAAGCGAAAAAGCGAGGTTATCAATGAAATTAAAATTTGCACTGTTCCTTGTCCTGGGCGTGTTCGCGTGCGCGCTGATCGCGCAGGCGGGGGAGATGGAAACCATACCCTGGCCGGGCGGAAAGAAAAGCGCCAAGGCAGAGAAGGCGATGCCAGTCGAGGTAAAGAAGACCGAGGCGGTGTTCGGGGGCACGAAGATGATCCCGGGGGCCATGAAGGGGGAAGTATTTTTTATTCCCGAAGACAGCGGCAGCCTTCCGGATTTCAGCGTGCTGAAGCCGAACGGCACCATCTACACGAAGACCCTCAACGTTGAACCGAGAAGTTTTGATACCGGATTCCCCGGAATAAGCGACCGGACCGAGTGGTTCGCGATCAGGTACACGGGATCGTTCACGGCCGCCGCGGAAGGGGATTTCTCCTTCAGGGTGCTCTCGGACGACGGGTCGCGCGTGTATATCGACGAAACGCTCGTCGTGGATAATGACGGGGTGCATCCGCCTTCCGAACTGACCGGTACCATTAAGCTCACGAAGGGAAAGCACGCCATACGCGTTGAATTTTTCCAGGGGCCGCGCTACGAGCTCGCCTTGCAGCTTTTTGTCACGACGCCGGGCGGAACCGAGAGGATCTTCGAATCGGATTGATGATCAGATAAATCTGGCCGCTGGGCTGGATTGCCCGGCGGCAGGGTTGCATGTTCGTGAAGAGAGAGGGGCCCGCCCTTCTCTCTTTTGATTAATTGAAAAAAATACAATCCTGCCCTTATTTCCTGTCCGGGCAAACCTTGTATCTCCCTTGACATGCGCCGGAGGGGGGTACATGCTTGGACCAGGGACCTTTGCCAAGTCATTGGGGAAGTTGAGAAAGAACTCATGTTTTCGTGTATGAGGATTTTTGGTTGGGGAAGAACCACCACGCCTCCATCTCTTTCACCTCATAAATCCCCTCATCTCCCATGAAAGGCGTTGCCAGTATAGACCCTGTTTGACCTTAGACTCATTATGAATTGTGTGACACCATGAAAATCGAAAAATCGATCGAACTATTTGCAAGGGCGCAGGCCCTCATGCCGGGGGGCGTGAGCTCGCCCGTGCGCGCCTTCAAGTCCGTGGGGGGAAACCCGCTCTTCATGAAAAAGGGCGCGGGCCCCGTCCTCACCGACGAGGACGGGAACGAGTTTGTCGACTACTGCATGTCCTGGGGCCCGCTCATCCTGGGGCACGCCGACCCCGACGTGATCGGGGCGGTCGTGACGGCGGCCCAGAATGGTACGAGTTTCGGGACGCCCAACCGCTACGAGGTCGAGCTCGCGGAGATGGTGACCGCGCGCTTCCCCTCGATCGAGAAGGTCCGCTTCGTGAGCTCCGGCACCGAGGCGGTGATGAGTGCGATAAGGTTAGCGCGCGGGTATACCGGGAAGAACAAGATCATGAAGTGCGACGGCTGCTACCACGGTCACGCGGACCACATGCTCGTCGCCGGGGGATCGGGGCTCGCCACGTTCGGGACCCCGGACTCCGCGGGGGTCACCGCCGATAACGCGCGCGACACGATCGTGGTCCCCTTCAACGATCTCGACCGCCTGGAGGACGCGTTCAAAAAGGAGCGGGGGCGGATAGCCGCGTTCATCGTGGAACCGGTCCCGTGCAACTACGGGCTTATCCCCCCGTTTGAAAATTTCACCTATTATTACAGCACCGCGTGCGTCGATTCACCGGAACCCGGCAAGAACGATTGCTTCAAGAGCGAAGGATACCTGGCCTCCGTGCGCGCCCTGTGCGACAGCTACGGGGTGCTCCTCATTTTCGACGAGGTGATCACCGGGTTCAGGCTCGCACCCGGCGGCGCGCAGGAATACTTCGGCGTGAGGGCCGATATCACTACGCTGGGGAAGATCATTGGCGGCGGTCTCCCGGTGGGGGCCTACGGCGCGTCGCGCGAGATCATGGCGAAGGTGGCGCCGGACGGTCCCGTGTACCAGGCGGGGACGCTCTCCGGCAACCCGCTCGCGATGAGCGCGGGGATCGCCACGCTCGGGAAGCTTGCGAGGACCGACGGGTATGCGGTGCTCGGGCGGAAGACGGAGGAGTTCCGCGCGCTCCTGCGTCCCGTCATCGCGAAGTACGCGGGGAGGGTGCTCTTCCTCCAGCTTGGATCGATATTCGCGTTCTATTTCACCGCGAGCGAATCGGTCCTGTCCCTTGCGGACGTGAAGTCCTGCGACATGGGCCTCTTCGCGCGCTTCCACCGCGCGATGCTCGACAGGGGGGTGTACCTCTCGCCCTCAGGGTACGAGGTGGGCTTCCTTTCCACCGCGCACGGGACGCCCCAGCTCGAAAAGACCGCGCGGGCTGTCGCCGAATCGCTCGATGCGATATTCGCGTGATTTGTTGAAATGCGCTTGACGAACGGCACGCGCCTGCGTCTATGATTATCGTATGTTTTAAACGAATGTTTTAACCATAGGGCGCCAATGCATAAACGGGACGAGCCGATACGCCAGAAGATAATCATCTCCGCGATCAGCTGCATCGAAAAATCCGGGCTGCGAGGCCTCACCGTACGCGCGATCGCGAAGGAGGCGGGCGTCAACGTCGCGGCGGTTAATTATTACTTCGGCAGCAAGGAAAACCTCCTGGACGCGCTCATGAAGCAGACCCTGGAGCACATGCTCATGGACATCCGCGAGATGATGACAGGGAATCCGCGTGAAATGCTGAAAAACATTTTCACCTACCTCATAGGCGGCGCGATCCTGTATCCCAACATGACCAGGGCGCATCTCTATGACGCGTTCACCGCCAACGATTACCGCGGCGCGTTCGTCAAGCGCATCAATCCCCTCCTGGACGAGCTCTTCCCGCTCATAAGGCCCGCGCTCAGGGTGAAGGGCGAGGCAGAGGGACGCGCCCTGGTCGTCCAGATGTTTTACACCGGGTTTTTCTCCGCGATCATGCCGGACCTGTTTAAAAAATTCTGGGGCGCCGATCTCCGGGATCCGGGGACCCTGGCGCGCTATATCGACACCCTGCTCGACGCCTACCTGGCCTGAGAGTCCGTTCCCTGCGGGCTGTGGAGGGTTCGGACGAGGGGTAAAAAATCCGGGGGCCGATGCTCTTCCAGGCCGGGAGGACGGTCTCCGGGATTCGGGACTATTCCAGGCCGCTACCTGAGCCCCGTCACCTGTTCCGCGCGCGTATCAATTAAATAAGATAAACCGCAGGCTTCCTGCTATACTCGATACGCGGATCAGGGGTGCGGCCGCGGGGAGCCGATTCGAAGGCTGGCGGCACGGTTTATCGGATCACCGCGGCCCGAAAAGGGATATTTAGTTATATATAGAATCGGGGATTTCCAGGATGAAGGGCCTGAGAGCGCAAAAGGAGTGGCTGTGATTGAAGCATAGGGTGAAATGGGGCCTTCCCAGAACATATATAATTATATACGATAATGAAGGATCGGATCGCCCAGGGGGCTTCCGGCCCGGTATCCGGCAGGGGCGTATCGGACCTGGCAACGCGGAACGGTGTATATTGTTATATATGGGTCCCCTGACAGGACCGGCGTGGGCGCTGCACGGGTCCCGCCGTGTTCGGGATGCGGGTTATATCGGCCCCCTGCCCCTTTAGAATACATAGTTATGCATGCACAGGGAAGACACTAATGGTTGAATCCAGGATACTATCGCGGAGGACCGCCTCATGAGCGGGAAGGCGCTCGATTTCTTCCCCGTCACGCGCGACGACCTCGACGCGCTGCGCTGGGACTACGTGGACGTCGTGCTCGTCACGGGGGACGCCTACGTCGACCACCCGTCGTTCGGGACCGCGGTGATCGCCCGGGTGCTCGAGCGCGACGGGCTGCGCGTCGCGGTGCTTGCCATGCCCCGCTGGCGCGAGCCCGCGGTGATCGCGACGTTCGGGCGGCCGCGGCTCTTCTTCGGGGTGAGCTCCGGGAACGTGGATTCGATGATCGCGCGCCATACCGCGTTTAAAAAGGTGCGCAACGACGATCCTTACACCCCCGCGGGCATCGAGAGCGGCAAGCCCGAGCGCGCCGTGATCGTCTACTGCAATATGATACGCGCGGTGTACAAGGACGTCCCCATTGTAATAGGCGGGATCGAGGCGTCCATGCGGCGCTTCGCCCACTACGACTTCTGGAGCGACCGCGTGCGCCGCTCCATTATCCTCGACGCGCGCGCACACCTGCTCGTGTACGGCATGGGCGAGGGCCAGGTACGGGAAGCCGCCAAGAGGATCAGGGAGGGGAATTCCCTTTCCGGCATTCCCGGGACCGTGGAGGTCGCGCGCGAAGCGCCGCCCGGCGCGCTCCTGCTTCCCCCGGAGGAGGACGCGTGCGCGCGGCCGGACGCGTACCTTGAATTCTACCGGAGCTATTCGAGAAACCAACACCGGGTCCTCGCGATGCCCTCCGGAAAGCGGTTTATCGTGCAGTACCCGCAGGCGGAAACGACCCGCGAGGCGCTCGACGCCGTGTACGCGCTGCCTTTCACGCGCAAACCCCACCCGTCGTACGCGGGAAAAATCCCGGCCTTCGAGATGATCAAGCATTCAATCACCGCGCATCGCGGGTGCGTGTCCGGGTGCGCGTTCTGCTCGCTCTCGCTGCACCAGGGGCGAAGAATCGTGCGGCGGAGCGTGGAATCGGTGCTGGCGGAGGCGCGGCTGATCGCCGCCATGGATTATTTCACGGGACATATCAGCGACGTGGGCGGGCCCTCGGCGAACATGTACGGGACCGGGTGTGCCGCGGACTGGAAGTGCGCCCGGGAAAGCTGCGCCTGGCCCGACCTGTGCCCGAATCTGCGCCCCAACTCGAAGGAATGGATGAAGCTGCTCGCCTCGGTCGAAAAGGTGCCCGGCGTGAAGCAGGTCACGGTGGGCTCCGGGATACGCTACGATCTCCTCATGCGGGACGACCCGTCCTGCCTGCGCGCGCTCCTCGCGCGCCATGTGAGCGGGCAGCTCAAGATCGCGCCGGAGCACACGAGCGCGCGGGTACTCCGCGCGATGCGCAAGGCGCCGCTGGTCGACCTTGAGGATTTCATGCGCGAATTTTTCAACGCGGCGAAGGCCGCGGGGAAGAAGCTCTACGTGGTGCCCTACCTCATGTCATGCCATCCCGGCTGCACCGACGCGGACATGAGCACGATGAAGAACGAGGTCCAGAAAATCTTTCACTTCATCCCGGAGCAGGTGCAGGCGTTCATCCCGCTCCCGCTCACCCTGTCATCGGTGATGTATTATACGGGGAAGGACCCCTTCACCGGCGAAACGCTTTTTTCCGAGAAGGACCCGCGCAGGCGCCGCAGGCAGCACGACATCCTTTTTAAATAGCGCGCTTCTCCGAAGGCGTACTTTGGTCTTTTCAAATTAATTAGCGTTCATTTGCGCTAATTCGCGGTTGGTTTCTATAACGTCCCGTGTACCGATACAAACTCTCGCACGAGCGAACCGAAGTGCGCGAGCGCGGCCTTCACCGGTACGGGGCTCGCCATGTCCACCCCTGCTTCACGAAGCTCGTCTATGGGAAACATGCTTCCGCCTAACGTGAGGAAACGCAGGTACCGCTCCCTGGCCGCCGAATCGCCTTTCGCGACCGCCCCCGCGAGCGCGATCGCCGCCGAGATACCCGTCGCGTACTTGTACACGTAGAACGGCGAATAGAAATGCGGTATCCTGAGGCACTCGAGCTCCAAAACCTGGTCCACCGTCATCGCCCCGCAGAAATAGGCGTCCAGGAGATCGCGGTATATTTTGCGGATCGTCTCGAGCGTGAGGGGATCGTGCGTCTCGGCGAGGGCGTGCGCGGTTTTTTCGAATTCGGCGAACATGGTCTGGCGGATGAGCGTCCCCCGGATGTCGTCGATCTCGCGGTTAAGGATGTAGGCGCGCATGCGCGGGTTATCGGCGTACTTTTTCATGAGGTGGTTGGAAAGGAGCACCTCGTTGAAGGTCGAGGCGACCTCGGCGACGAAGATGGTGTAGTCGCCATAGTGGTAGGGCTGCGCCTTGCGCGAGAAGTACGAATGCATTGAATGGCCGGCCTCGTGTATCAGCGTATAGAGGCTGTTGATGGTGTCGTCACGGTAGTTCATGAGAATATAGGGCGGCGAGTCGTAGCAGCCGGAGGAATATGCCCCGCTCCGCTTCCCGCGGTTTTCGTACCGGTCCACCCATCCGCCCAGGAGCCCCGCGCGCAGCACGCCCGTGTATTCCTCACCGAGCGGGGCGAGCGCATCGACGCAGGTCTCCACCGCCTCTTCGAAGCTCATCGAGAAGGGGAGGTCCGGGACGATGGGGACGTAGGTGTCGTAGAAGTGGAGCTCGGCGAGGCCCAGGGCGCGCTTCCGGAAGCCAAGGTACTCGGCCAGGGGCGCGAGGTTCGCGCGCACGGATGCGACAAGGTTGTCGTACACGGATTCCTCGACCGCGTCCTGGAAGAGGGAGCCGGCCCTGCATGAGGCGTATTTTCGCACGCGTGCGTAGAAGACGTCCTTTTTCACCGAGTGGGCAAGCGCTGTGGCGATGCTGTGCCGGTGCGCGTCGTAGGCCTCGTAATAGGTGAAGAAGGCGTTTTTCCTGACCGCCGCGTCCGGGTTCATGAGAAAGGAGATGAAGTTCCCGTGGCTAAGCTCGACGGCGGCGCCCGCGGGATCGACGACGGTGCCGAATTTCAGGTCGGCATTGTCGAGCTGGCCGAAAAACTGCTGCGGGGCCGCGGCGATCTCCCCGCCCATGGCGAGGACCTCCTCGACCTCGCGCGAGAGGGTGTGCGGCTTCGTGCGCAGAATCTTGTGGAGGTAGAATTCGTAACCCTTCGCGCGCCCGTCCGCCAGAAAGGCGCTCATCGTGTCCGCGGGAATATCGTGCATCTCGGGAACGATGAAGCTCGCGGCCTCGGAAAGGCGCGTGTACAGGTTCATGGCCCGCCCGTACAGCCCCAGGTACGCCTGGTTCGTCTTGTCCTCGTCGCTTTTCAGGTGCGCGTAGGTGTAGAGCTTTTCCATGTCGCGCGAGAGCGCGAGGTCGAGCGCGATCACGCCGAAAAACGCCTCCGCCGACAAGGCGAGCCGGTCTTTAAATTCCGCATAACGGGGAATGCCCGCCTCGACCTTCCCGAAAAGAATCTCCCATGCCGCGTCGTCGGCGAAGAGCGGGGCGAGGTTCCACCGGTGTTCCTGTGCGGTGTCGTTTCTGGATGGAATTTCGTGCTGTAGGGCCATTGGGCGTACCCCCTGTGGTAGATTGCTCGTTTCGACTCCGCTCGTTTCGACTTCGCTCAACGAGCGGACGTATTGGCTTCGCTCGTTTCGGCTCCGTCCAACGAGCGAGCGCCCCCCGCACCCTGAGCGGAGTCGAAGGGCGCGTCTTTCACGAGGAGCGCAACCTTTATTCCGCCGTTCATGAAGAGAATTTTCCGCGAATACGGGAGATCGAGCGCCCTCTCGCATTCCTGTCCCGGCGCGACGATCGCGAAGCGCGCCGCCGCGTAGTCCGCCTTCACCTTTTCGCCGATCATTTTATAGAAGAGGACCGTTCCGGCGCGGCTTCCCATGCGACCGCCGTACGGCGGGTTCAAGACCAGGAGCGTCGTTGCGTCGGGGGCGATATCGGACACATAGTCGAAGAAATCCATTTTCACGGGGCTCACCGAAGACGACACTCCCGCGGTCTGTGCGTTAGCAGTGGTCGCCAGAAGCGCGCGCTCGTCCGTGTCGCCGCACACGATGCGAAGCGACCCGTGCGCGGGCCCCGGGGAGCGGAAATTCTTTTTCAGGTAGCCGAACGCCGCGGGGCGGAACGCGGGCCAGGACTCGAAGGCGAAGGTCCGCGTCTCCCCCGCGGGGCGCCCCGCGCTCATCAAGGCAGCCTCGAGCGAAAAGGTGCCAGAGCCGCACATGGGGTCGATAAGCGTACGCACCGTTTCCAGGCGCGCGGCACGCAGGATGCACGCGGCGAGCGTCTCGCGCAGGGGTGCGTCCACCACGTGTGTCCGGTAGCCGCGCCGGTAGAGGGGCTCCCCGGTCGAATCGATGCTCAGGGTGCAGATATCGTCCTGGAAGCGCACGAAGACCTGCGCCCCCTCCGGGGATTCCGCGTCGCCGGGCTGCGGAACCGGCAATCCGGCTGCGGAAAACCGCTGCGATACGGCCGCGCGGATCTCCTGCTCTATGCGCCCCGTGTGGTAGAGCCGGGAATGGCGGCAGGTGATCGAAAACGAGAGCGGCGCGCCGCCGGCAAGGTGAAGCTCCCAGGGAAACTCGAGCGCCTTGGCCCGCAGACGCGTAAACTCTTCCGCCCGGAACACGGTCAGGCGCATGAGGAGGCGCGTGGGCGTGTACGCGGCGTAATTGACGCGGTAGACGTCTTCCAGTTTCCCTTCGAATTCGACGCCGCCCTCCGTGAGGTCGAGCGTCGAGGCGACGCCCAGCTCGCGAAGCTCGGCGGCGGCGGTCTCCTCGAAGCCGGGGTGCACGACCGCGAAGAGCCGGTGCTCCCGGCCGGTCACGTGCTGTCGAATGCGGCGTGCGAGCGCTTTCGCGGTATCGGTCATTTTGATTTCGCGATCGCGAGCAGCACGCCCATGGTGCCCTCCTCGATCTCGAAGTTGGAGGAATAGAAATCGTGCAGGCGCTCGGTGGCGAGTATCTCGTGGAAGCCGGCGAGCTCCGGCGGTGAGAGGGAAATCTCGGCCGAGATGTTCTGGAGCCTGCCGATCGTGTTCCCCGCGATCATGTTCCCGACCTCGCCCAGTATGTCGAGATGCTCGCCGTCGAAGAAATCCTGCGAAATGCCGGGAACGAGCTTGGAGCACACGGCGAACGCGGTCTTGAGCGAGATGAAATAGGCGAAGTAGCCGGTGAGGTCGGCGCTGTAATCTATCTTGATTATTATGTCGTTCGGCAGGCTCGCGAGCCTCCGCGCGAAGATCTTTTTCGGGCGCGCCTCGGTGGTGAGGAGAGACCGGAACACCGAGGAGATCGTCTCCGCGATGTTCTGGAAATACAGTTTGCCCTTTTCCTCGACCTTGATGCCGTTTCTCATCATATATCACCCATTCGTATTCGTGTGCGGGCCCTGCCGTTTATGTCTTTGTGGTGGGGGTGCTGGCGCAGCGCCGTCGAATATCGCCTTAAGGGGAGACCATACAGGGAGGGCGGAATATTTGCAACTGATATTCGCGTATCGGCCCCCGCGCGACTTAAATCGCCCAGGGCCGTCAGATACCGTGGATCGGGAACACGTTCTCCTTTAAGTATGACACGATATGCCGCGCGTGCGCGAAGCACTCATCCTTTGCGGATCCGGTTGCGACGAAGGGATCGTCGTACAGGTTTCCCGCGTGTGACTCGGGACCGTACATCATCCCGCCGACCACGCCCGCGAAGTGATCGTGCGGCGTGAGACCGCAGAATTCCGCCCACGCGAGGGTCCACAGCGCCGCGGTCTTGTAGGCGTTGTAGCCGCCCCCGCCGGTCGCGAGTATCCGGGGGCTCATGGCCTTGATGTCGCGGATCACCCTCCGGTAGCCGTTCGAGGTGAGGCACAGGTGGGCCAGCGGGTCGTCGCGGTGCGTGTCTCCTCCTACCTGCGCGAACAGGAAATCCGGCTTGAAGGCCGCCACGAGCGGGGGGACTATCTCCTCGAACGCATACACGTACACCTCGTCGTCGGTGCCCTTGAGGAGGGGAACGTTCACGTTGAAGCCGCGGCCCTCGCCCTCGCCCGTCTCGTTTTCGAACCCGCTCCAGGGGAAGAGCGTGGCACCCGACTCGTGCATGGAAATCGTGAGCACTTTATTCGAGCGGTAGAAGGCGCTCTCGACGCCGTTCCCGTGGTGGACGTCGATATCGACGTAGGCGATGCGCTTCCCCTGCCGGACGAGCGCCTGCGCCGCGATGGCGATGTCGTTTACGTAACAGAATCCGCCCGCGTGGTCCTTGCCGCCGTGGTGGAAGCCCCCGATGGGATTGAAGGCGAACGAGGCCTCCCCCGCGAGAAGCTTCATGGCCGCCTGGTAGGTGCCGCCCGCGGTGACGAGGGAGTAGCGCATCATGCCGGGGAACACGGGGTTGTCCCCTGTGCCCAGTCCCGCTTCCAGCATCTCGACGCTGAATTGCCCCGCATCGGCCCGCCTCAGGACGTCGATGTAATAACGCGTATGGAAAAGTGACAGGAGCTCCTCGTCAAGCGGCTGCGGCGTGACGACCTCCTGGTCGGCCTCGCCCAGGAGTGAGTAGCGGTTGAGAAGGTCCATCAGGTATTTCCCGCGGCCGGGCTTGAAGGGGTGGTGGGGATCGTACTCGACCCTTGAAATCTCGTCTGAATACATGAGCACGTGTTTCATCGCTGCTGCCCCCGTCTTCGGGATTGGCGTACGATCAAAGTATAGCGCGCGCGGTCCTAGTCTAAATAAAATTTACATTTATACCCGGTATTGTTCAATGCGAAAAAGCACCAGAAACCAGGTTTCTAACACGTCTTTGCGGCGGAACCCCCCTTATCTCGTCAAATCTCCCTCTCTCCCATTCTTACACGTCCGTTCCCCGGGGGTGATTAGATCGGAAACGGCCGGGGGGGCCGATACGACCGTACCCAGAGAACGATGCCCCTACTTCATGTGAACCGCCCTCACCGGGAACGGGATCTCGATGCCCTCGCGCGCGAACCTGGTGTGGAGGCGCTTGATGAACTCGTGTGTCAACAGGTACTGCGCCGGGAATTCGCGCGCGCACAGGAACACCTTGAAGTCTACGCTCGATTCCCCGAACCCGGTGAAGCGCACGTACGGCTCGAAGCCGGGGTCTGCGCCCTCGACCGAGCCCTGCACCGCGCGTGCGACCTCGATCGCGACGCGTTCCGCGGTCTCCAGCGCGCTCCCGTAGGCGACGCCCGCCTTCACGGCGAAGACGAGCTCCTTCGAAGGGAGGTGATAGTTCGTGATGATCGCCGATGCGAGCTTCGCGTTGGGGACTATCACCATGTTGCCTTCAAGGGTCCGGATGCTGGTATTGCGCCAGGTGATGTCCGTGACGTGCCCCTTCGCGCCGTTTTCCAGCAGCACGTAGTCTCCCCGGCTGAACTGCCCGGAGGCGAGGATCTGCAGGCCCGCGAACAGGTTAGAGAGGGTGTCCTGCAGGGCGAGCGCGACGGCGAGTCCTCCCACGCCCAACGCGGTGAGAATCGGGGTGATCGAAATTCCCAGGCTCTGTAAAATAACGAGGAGTCCGATCAGCATGACAACCGTGCGCACGATGTTCGCGATGATGGTCGTCTGGGGAAGCGCCCCCTCGCGCCGGCTCGAGTAGAGGTCCACGAAACCCACGGCGATGCGCGCCGCGCAGAGGGTCACCGTAAAGATCACTACGGTGAGAATGGCGGCCGACAGCGCGTGCGCGATCCGCTCTCCTACGGGCACGGACAGGATCGCGCCGTAAATCCCCGCGAGCGCGAACCAGAGTATCGTCATGTGTCTGAGCGCGCCTATGACGACCGCGTCCCATCCCCAGTTCGTGCGCCACGCGACCTTTCGCAGCACTCCCAGGACCACCTTTTCCGAAACGAAGCCAACCAGAATCCCGCCGCCTGCAAGCGCGACGGGCGTGATCCATTCGTGCGCGTCACGGAAAAAATCCATCGAATCCACCTCTCCGGGAAGATGGGCGTAAATGGGCATACCTCACCTCTGATTTGGTGTGCATGCGGACGAAAGATGCTTAATGTGAAGCGGTGCGGCGGAGTATTTTCGTGGGTGAGGCCCTTTTCGGGAGGTTTTCGGTGTCTCCCCAGTAGAATTCCCAGCACAGAATGCCCCCTGTGCTCCTTTGGCCGATGGCATAATGGGGGAACCGAACATAATTATACCTTCCGGCCGAATCGCACAGCAACTCGTGCAGGTAGCGCTTCGTCGCAATGGCTACCAGATACGAGACCGAGAACCGGCTCAACTTACGGAAATCCGAAGCAAACTCATTCTCATTCTTCCTATAGCGAATCGGAAAACAATGCCACCTCTTCCAGGGATCACGGGGCTGATACTTCACCAGGGTAAACCCTCCCTGAAACCGATCAATATCGCGTAAAACGCGTTTCAGGAGCATAATGACGACCTGCTGGCGGCTTGTTTTCAGCTTTGCCGCGGCAAGGGCGATATTCACGTAGACGATGTGGCTCATGTTTATAGAAGTGCGAAGCATTCCGTATCCTCCGGGACAAA
>SCSX01000027.1 GCA_004297825.1 Spirochaetota bacterium | reverse complement strand
GGTCGAACAGGGCATCCTGTTCGACCGCCCCGTGCGCCGCGGCCGCGTAGAATTCGGTCGTGTCCAGCAGCGCCTTCGCCGGGATGCACCCCACGTTGAGGCATGTGCCGCCTAACGAGGAATCCTTCTCCACGAGCGCGGTCGTAAGTCCCAGCTGCGCCGCACGGATCGCCGCCGTGTAGCCCCCCGGCCCCGACCCGATCACGACGACATCAAACGCGTTACCCGCCACCACCTCACCCCCGTCCCCTCTCCCGCGGGAGAGGGGTGCGTAGTAGAATGCTCATTGCCGTTCCTGAGTCTTCATTCTCAACCTCGTGCAAGCCTTTGTCCTCAACCCCCTTCTCCCCTTGGGAGAAGGGGGCAGGGGGATGAGGTCGTTTCTTAAATATATAAAAGAATCCTCTCCGGGTCCTCAATATATTCCTTGATGCGCACGAGAAAGCGCACCGCGTCGCGGCCGTCGATAAGCCGGTGGTCGTAGGTGAGCGCCACGTACATCATGGGCTTGATCTTCACCTCGCCGCGGACCGCGATGGGGCGCTCCTGCACCGCGTGCATGCCCAGTATCGCCGATTGCGGGTGGTTGGGGATGGGCGTCGACATGAGCGAGCCGAAGATTCCGCCGTTGGTGATGGAGAAGGTGCCGCCCTGCAGCTCCGCCAGGAGTATCTTCTTGTTCTTCGCGCGGGCGGCGAGGTCCGCGATTTTTTTTTCGATATCGGCGAAGCCCATCGCGTCGGCGTTGCGGATTATGGGCACGATAAGCCCGCGGTCCGTGGAAACCGCGACCCCTATGTCGTAAAAATCGTGGTAGACGATCTCCTCTCCCTCGATTCGCGCGTTCACGACGGGAAACTCCCTGAGCGCCTCGACCGCGGCCTTCACGAAGAAGGACATGAAGCCCAGCTTGATGCCGTACTTTTTCTCGAAGTCCTCCTGGTGTTTTTTGCGAAGCTCGATCACGAGCTCCATGTTGATCTCGTTGAAGGTGGTCAGGTGCGCGGCCTCCCGGCGCGCCGCGACCAGGTGCGTGGCGATCGATTTGCGGATGGGCGAAAGGGCCTCCCTTCTCGTCCCGCCCGGCGTGCCCCTGCTCACCGCGTCCGTCGCGCGCGGTGCGTCCTCACGATCCCGCATAACGGGTTTTTCACCGGCGGCCTCGAGCACGTCGCCCTTCGTGAGCCTTCCGTCCTTTCCCGTTCCCCTGACCGCGGACAGGTCGACTTCGTTCTCGGCGGCGACGCGGCGTACCGCGGGGGAAAGGGGACCGGGGGATTCCTTCGCGGGCTCTTCCGGTGCCGGCGCCTTTGACGGCTTCTCTTTCATTTTTTCGGGGGCCGATGCGCGTGGTCCCGGAGCGGACGAGGCTTCGTCCCGGACGGTTGCCGATTTCCCCGAAGCGGCCGCGGTGTCGATCATCGCCACCACCTGACCGATCTTCACCTTGGAGCCCTCTTCCACGAGGATCTCGAGCACGCCCGCGAACGGCGAGGGCACGGTGACACTCGCCTTCTCGGTCTCGAACTCGTAGAGGTCCTCGTCCAGCTCCACGTGCTCGCCCTGGGCCTTGTACCAGGTCATGAGCATCCCCTCGACGATGGACTCTCCCACCGACGGAATCCTGACTTCCTCTTTCATTTTTTCAACCCGCCCGCTTTTTTGAAGCCGCCCGTCGCGGCCGCCACGATCGCCTGCTGCTCTTCCCGGTGCAGCCTGAGCGAGCCCGCCGCCGGGCTCGCGCTCGCCTCGCGCCCAATGTAGCCCAGCCTGATCCCGGGAAAATGAATGTCGAAATGCTCCCTTATAAAGCGCCAGGCGCCCCGGTTGCGCGGCTCCTCCTGGACCCAGTAATACTCTGTCGCCTCGGCATATTTTTCGAGCGCGGCGCCTATCTCCTTTTCCGGGAAGGGGTAGAGCTGCTCGACGCGCACGATCCCCGTGCCGCCGCGGTCGCCATCCTCCAGGCCGGAGAGCAGGTCGTAATAGACTTTTCCCGTGCAGAACAGGAGCCTCGCGATTCCCAGGCCGGGGGCGTCCTCTATCGTCCGCTGGAATCGGCCCCCGCTCAAATCCCCGATGGGAGAAACCGCGCGCGGGTCGCGGAGCAGGCTCTTGGGCGTCATGACCACAAGCGGCCTCTGGTCCGGGTTTTTCTTCTGTAAACGGAGCAGGTGAAAATACTGCGCGGGCGTGGTCGGGTACGCGACCCGGATGTTTTCGGAGGCGCACAGGGAGAGGTAGCGCTCAAGGTAGGCGTTGGAATGCTCGGGGCCCATCCCCTCGTAGCCGTGCGGCAGGAGCATCACCAGGCCGTTGCGCACGCTCCACTTCGCGCGCGCGGCGGTGATGTAGTTGTCGATCATGACCTGCGCCCCGTTCGCGAAATCGCCGAACTGCGCCTCCCAGATCACGAGCGCGTCCCGGCGGGCGAGCGCGTACCCGTATTCGAACCCCAGCACCGAGTACTCGGACAGGGGACTGTTGTAGACCGTGAACTCGGCCGGCTCCCTGGCCAGCCCCGCGAGCGGGATATAATGACAGCAGTTCTCGTGCTCCTCCTCCCACCACACGAGGTGGCGCTGCGAGAAGGTTCCGCGCTCGCTGTCCTGGCCGGAGAGGCGTATGGGCACGCCCTCCGCGAGCAGGGTGCCAAACGCGAGCGCCTCGGCCATGCCCCAGTCAAGGAGACCCTCCTCCCGGAAGCGCGTCCTGTTGTTCTCGATGATTTTCCCCAGGCGGGGGTGTATGTCGAACTCGGGCGGCACCGCGGTAAGGATACCGGCCTGCTCGCGGAGGATCGTCTCGTCCACGGCGGTCCCGTACCCGGAAGCGGGCTCCACGCTTACGAAGCCGGGGTCCGCGGCCGTGTCCGCCTTATTCCTGCGCTCATCGTCCAGGGCCGCGGCGAGCGCGCCCCGGTACTCCGCGCGCATCCGCGAGAACTCCCCTTCCGCGACAATGCCGCTCTCGATGCATCTTTCAAGGTAGAGCGCGGTCACGCCCTTATGGTCCTTGATGAGCTCGTACATGTGCGGCTGGGTGAACGAGGGCTCGTCCCCCTCGTTGTGGCCGTAGCGGCGGTAGCAGTACATGTCCACCACGACGTCGCGATGGAATTCCCGCCGGTACTCGAGCGCGAGCCGCATTACATGCAGGACCGCCTCGGGGTCGTCGCCGTTCACGTGGAATATGGGGACCGGTATCATCTTCGCGATGTCGGTGGGATGGAGCCCCGAGCGGCCGCCCTCGGGCGAGGTGGTGTAGCCGATCTGGTTGTTCACGACGATGTGTATCGTCCCCCCCGTCGTGTAGCCCTTCAGCATGGAGAGGTTGAAGGTCTCGGCGACGACGCCCTGAGCGGAGAACGAGGCGTCCCCGTGCAGGAGCACCGGCATGACGCGCTCCCCCCGCCAGTCGCGCATTTTGTCCTGCAGTCCGCGCGCGTTCCCCTCGACGACGGCGTCCACCGATTCGAGGTGGCTGGAGTTGGGCAGCAGCGTGATGTTCACGGAGGTCCCGTCCTCGTTCACGTGCCGGGCGGCGTAGCCGATATGGTAGCGCACGTCGCCGCTGCCGCCCCTGACGCCCGGCACGAAATTCTCCTCGAACATGTAGAAGATATCCTCCGGCGACTGGTCGAGTATCTGGTTCAGGATGGAGAGCCTTCCGCGGTGGCTCGTTCCCAGGACGATCTCCTCGATGCCGAAGCGGTGGGCGCTGTCGGCCAGGTAGTGCAGCGCGGGGATGAGCGAATCCGCCCCCTGGATGGAGAAGCGCTTCTGTCCCAGGAAGGTGCGGTGCAGGAAGGTCTCCATCTCCTCGGTCTTCATGAGGTCGTCCAGGATCGTGCGCCGCTGCTCGCGCGAAAGGAGCGTCGTGTTCCCGCTCGACTCGATCTTGCCGATGAGCCACGCGCGTATCTTCTTGTTCCGGATGTGCAGGAATTCGACACCCACCGAGGAGCAGTAGGTGCGCGTGAACCTCTTCAAGATTTCCCTGAGCGGGAGCGGGCCCCCCACGTACCTCCCGCCGTAGAACGGCGCGTCGAGGTCGGCGGCCGTGAGCCCGAACTCCTCGGGGACCAGCCGGTGGTAGGTTTCCTCCTGGAACTCGGGGAGGCGCGAAAACTCCCGGAAATACGCGCGCCCCAGCGGGTTCAGGTTCGCATAAAGGTAACCTATGTCGCGGTACGCCCACAGAAGGCTGTCGACGCGTCCCTGCCGGAATTCGGCGCCCTCGGGCGGGACCGCGCCCGCGTGCGATTCCGCATAACGTTCGGGAAGGTTTGCGAGGGCGCGCTCGATGTCCCCTTCTCCCGCGAGCAATTCCTCCAGGTACTCGTAGCTGTTTCCGTGCATGGCGCTCCTTCGCTGTCGGTTCGAACGGCGCTCCCGGGCCGTTCCTTACGGGTTATGCGCCCCTGAGCGCGTCCGGGATCTGGTCGGGCCTGTCCACGACGGGAACGCCTATGTCCATGAACGCGCGCGTCTTCGATTCGGCGGTTTCGTCGCTGCCGGAGATGATCGCGCCCGCGTGTCCCATCCGCCTTCCCGGCGGGGCCGTGCGCCCGGAGATGAACACCGCCGCTTTCTTGGAAAAATTTCTGCTCATGTACGCGGCGGCCTCGCCCTCCTCGCCGCCGCCTATCTCGCCGATAAGCACGACGCTCTCGGTGCCGGGATCGCGCTGGAACATCTCCAGGAGCTCCGCGAACCCGGTCCCGATCACCGGGTCGCCCCCGATCCCGACGCAGGTGGACTGTCCCATCCCGCTCTTCGTGAGGTTGTACACCACCTCGTAGGTGAGCGTGCCGCTCCGTGAGATTACGCCCACCGGCCCGCCCTTGTGGATGTGCGCGGGCATGATCCCGATCTTGCATTTTCCCGGCGATATGAGCCCGGGACAGTTGGGGCCGATAAGCCTCTTGTTCCGGGAGCGCGCGAAATGGTAATTCGCGATCATCTCCTGAACGGGGATTCCTTCCGTGATGCACACGATGAGCTCGACGGGGCTCTCGGCGGCCTCGCGTATCGCCGCGGTCGCGAATTTCGCCGGGACGAAGATCACGGACGCGTTCGCGCCCGTTTCCCGCGCCGCCTGTGCCATCGTCTCGAAAACGGGGATCGAGTCTATCTGCGCCCCGCCCTTTCCCGGCGTGACCCCTCCCACGACCTTCGTGCCGTATTCGCGCATGGCGCGCGCGTGGAAGCTCCCGTCGCGCCCAGTGATCCCCTGAACGATGACCCTGGTGTTCTCGTCTATCAATATGCTCATTGTTACCGCCCGGTCCTTGCCGCCTCGATGACGCGCTGCACGGCCTCGCTCAGGTCGTTGTACGCGTGGAAGCCCGCGTCCACAAGCATTGCGCGGCCCAGCTCCTCGTTCGTGCCGATGAGGCGTATCACGAACGGGACCGGTATCTCGATCTTCTCCCGCGCGAGGATCACCCCCTTCGCGATATCGTCGCAGCGCGTGATGCCGCCGAATATATTCATGAGGATGGCCTTGATGTTCCGGTTGCGCAGGAGTATGCCCAGCGCGTCCACTACCTTTTGCGGATTGGAGCTTCCCCCCACGTCCAGGAAATTCGCGGGCCGCTCGCCGAAATGCTTGATGAGGTCCATTGTGGCCATCGCGAGCCCCGCGCCGTTCACCATGCAGCCTATGCTTCCGTCCAGCCCCACGAGGCTGAGTCCCGCGGCCTGCGCGTCGAGCTCGTCGTCGCCGTATTCCTCGCGGTTGCGCAGGCTCACGAGCTCGGGGTGCTTGGCGAGTGCGTTGTCGTCTATCACGATCTTCGCGTCGACCGCCAGGAGCTCGCCCCCGCCGGTGCGCACGAGCGGATTCACCTCGACCAGGGAACAGTCCTTCTCGGTGAAGAGGGCGTACAGCTTCCGCACGATCGACACGGCATCGTCGAGCAACCCCTCCCCGGGGAACGACGGTCCCAATCCCGCGCGCACCGCCGCCTCGTCTATTCCCCCGAACGGGTCGATGGGGATGCGCGCGATCCTGTCCGTGCTCGTGCGCGCGACCTCCTCGATATCGATCCCGCCCGCCGCGCTGAACACGATCTCGGCGCGCCGCGCGTTCCGGTTGACCACGATGCCAAGGTAGTACTCGTGCGCGATGTCGGCGGCTTCCGAGACAAGCACCTTTTCCACCCGCATGCCTTCGATCTCCATGGAGAGGATGCGCGCCGCCTGGGCGCGCGCCTCCTCGGGCGAGCGGACCAGCTTCACCCCGCCCGCCTTGCCGCGCCCGCCCGCGAGCACCTGCGCCTTGATTACGCTCGTGCCGCCCATCCGCTCCGTGATCGCGGCCGCGGTGTCGGGATCCCGCGTGAGCTCGTCGCGCGGGACCGGAATGCCGTGGGCCCGCAGGAGACCCCTTGCCTGGTATTCGAAGAGTTTCATTCCACGCTCCCTACTATTCAAAATAGTACATTCGGAGCCCATGGGCAAGTGAATATCACGATAACGGCGCCTTCGCTCACCGGGTCCCCCTTCCCGGGGGTCTCCGCCTCCGGGCTTCCAGAAGCGCGACCTCGGGGTGGCGGAGGTGGGGGCCGATAAGCCCCCGGGCCGTCTCGCCCAGCCCGTCCAGGAAGGACGCCCGCGCGGCCCCATCCAATTCCGCATAACGCGCCGCCAGGAGCGCCAGGATCGCGCGCGCGAACCCGGCCGTCTTCACGGGGACGCCGCGCCCCGCCGCGAAGCGGCTGTCCTCGTTCACCGCGCAGAAGATGATGTCGCGGATCACCGCGTTCCACTCCTCCGTGCTCCCCGGTGATTCCGGCGCCGCGAGTATCCCCTTGATCCTGTCCCGGTACGCCGGCATCACGTACGGGTCCATGTCGTCGATATCGAAGGCGCGCGCGCGGATCGTCTCCGCCTCGTAGCGGAAGCGCTCGGCGAGGTTGCGCAGCCACTCGAAGTACGAGGCTATGACCCCGCCGCTGTTGGCGAGGAAGTCGTACAGTACGGCGATTCCCCGCGCGTGCAGGACGCGCTCGCCCCGGGAGGTGGTGGTCCCGTTTCCGCCGCTGGCGACGAGGCGCGCGCGCACGCGCGCGGCCACCTCGCCCGTGATGACGTTTTCCAGGGCGCAGGGAAACAGGATGTCGCATTCGACCTCGAGCGCGGCGGCGCCCGGGGCGGCGCCCTCGATTCTTCGCGTCACGTTGCGTTTCGCCCCGATGCAGGTTTTTCCCGGCGACGAGCCCGCCTCCCGCACGATCTCATCGATATCGAGCCTCTCGCCGATCACGGCGCCGCCCGCGTCGGAAACCGCGACGAGGTTTACCCCGAACGGTTTCAATTCCTTCAGGAGGGCCCCGCCCACGTTCCCCGTTCCCTGCACGACGATCTTCTTACCTTCAAGGAGATCGGGGAACACGCCGCCCATGAGCTCCTCCCATTCCGCGGCGGAAACCATTCCCTCACGCGGGCGTGCGAACTGCGCCTCCTCGTCGAAGGCCGCCGCCTTGCGGAGCAACTCCATTCCCTTCGCGTCGATTTTTCCCGCGGCCTCCCAGCGCCCCTCCAGGAAGAGCCTCGTGATCGTCGCGAGGGCGCCATAGAGGAGACCGCGGCCCGTCGCCCCGGTACGCGCCGCAATACCCATACGCGGCTTCCCGGTGATCTGTGCCGCGGCGACCAGTTCCAGGTAGCGCTCGCTCGAGGCGAGCTCCTCGAGCACGCGCCTGTCGGTCCAGTCGACATCGAAATGGTCGCGGAGCATCGCGCGCGCGTCCTCCAGCGGTATCACGCGGTGGCCGATAAGCGTGACCCCCTTCTTGATCCCGTGCGCGACCAGGACCAGGTCCCGGAGCGCCGATTTGAATCCCTCGAAGAGAATCCCGATCTCCTCGGCCCCGCATCCCACGTCGCCCGCGGGCACGTCGCGCAGGGGGCCCGTCAGCAGGAAGAGCGACCTGCCGAAATTCGCGAGCGTATCGGTGAAATCCAGTCTTTTCCCCGCGAAGTCGGCCGGCCGGATCACGAGCCCGCCCTTGGCCCCGCCGAAAAGCACCCTGGTGCGCGCGGTCTTCCAGGTCATCATGAACGAGAGCGCGCACACCTCGTCGAAGCGCACGATGGGGTCCAGCCGCAGGCCCCCCTTGTGGGGGCCGCGCAGCGAGTTATGCGCGAACCGGTAACCCGGAATGTTGCCCCCGCGCCGGTCGCTCCTGCTCATCACGTAAAACTCGCCCAGGGACTCGAAGCGGAGCATATCGGACATGATCCCGTCGTTCCCGGCGATACCCAGGAATTCGGCCGCCTGGAAAAAATCGGTGACCGCGTTCAGGAGGAAGTTGCCCGGCTCCGGTCCGGAACCTTCGTCGGCGTTCCGCCGGGCGAGCGTACGCAGCCGCTCCAGGGGACCCCGCGATTCGTCCCCCGCGGCGAGCGCCCGCATGATGTCCCCGAGCTCCTTCGCGAGAAGCGACTCTGAAATCTCCCGGTCGGAGAGCGTCCCCGAACCGGACGAGCCCAGCTCCGCGGCGATCGGGTCCAGGCCGCGGCCGTCCAGCGTGTAGAGCGTGAGGATGGCCACGGAATCCGCGCCCTCGCGGGCCCTGAAGGTATCGTAGTTGGAGCGGACCAGATTCACCCCGGCGCGCTCGAAGACCCGCAGGGCGTCCAGGACGAAGCGCGGTCCGGGGTTGCGCGCCGCGATCGAAACCCGGACCTCGCAATCGTAGCCCAGGCACTCGCCCCCGCCGCTCGCCTCTTCCACGAGGGTCACCGTCCCCGGCGCGCCCATCGCCCGGCCAAAGAGCTCCAGGTGCCGCCGGATGCGCGGCTTCGCCCGGGCGAGGTTCACCTCCTTGTTCAGGTAGTTCAGGGGAAGGCTTTCCAGGAACCGCTCCGCGTGCGGGCTCCCGCTCTCCCGAATGTCGCGCAACGCGGCATCCATGAAGGCCCTGTCCTCGTCGGCGGGGGGAAGCGCCGCGCGTCCCGATTTCTCCAGGGTCATGATCCGGATCCCCGACTCGGTCTTTACGGAATTGTAGGAGACGATCTCCATCGCCAGGTTTTCCTCGATCACGCGCGCGAGCTTTCCGGGAAAGTCCCTACCCACGTTCACGAAGTAGGTGAGCGCCTTTCCGTCGCCGCTCTCGTGGACGATCGACTCCGTGTTCGCGTTGAGGATCTGCGTGGTGATGAACACGTGGCCGGCGATCTCCCCGGCGCCGGTGCTCAGGAAGTAATAGCCGGGAAGGAACCCCTCGCGGAAATAGCCGGCAACGATCTTGTCCGCGAGGTTCATGTCCATCTCGTAGTCTTTTTCGAGCAGCCTGATCACCTCGGCGAGGAGCCCCCGCTTGATCTCGCGGACCCTTGCCATCACGCTCGAATTTTCGCCGCCTTGTTCCCGCATCGCTGTGCCCCCTTCCCGTGTAATCAACCGCGAATGAACGCGAATGAACGCAAATCCAGAAAATCATTGGCGTTTGTTCGCGTATATTCGCGGTTAATCCGCCTTTTCCCGAATGTTATCCCCTCCATCTCTTCAATCTCCGCCTCTCCCTTTCCGTTGATTAGCCTGCTTTTAAATTTTGGCGGAAGTCAGCCCCGCTTCATCGGGCTCGAGGGTGATGAGGGTCACCTCGGGCGGCGTCATGAGGCGCAGGGGCGGCCCCCAGTAACCCGTTCCCCTGCTGACATAGATGCGCGTCCCCCTGAATTCATGGAGCCCCCGGATGTACGGCTGGCTCAGCGCGACCAGCAGGTTCCACGGGAAGAACTGCCCGGCGTGCGTGTGTCCCGATATCTGCACGTCGTACCCGGCCGCGGCAGCGGCGTAGAGGCTGCGGGGCTGATGCGCGAGAAGCAGTTTCACGACGCCCCCCGGCGCACCGCGCAGCGCCCCTTCCGGGTCCGATTCCTGTTCCGGGAAAAAGTCGCCCGCCCCGTAGTCGGTCACGCCCGCGACGACCATGCGCGCCCCCTGCTTCTCGATCACCCGGTGCGCGTTCATGAGCGCCGTGAAGCCGAGGCGTTCCGCTTCCAGTATCCATGCGGGCGCGTCCGAATAATACTCGTGGTTCCCGGTCACGAAATATTTTCCATACGGGGCGGCGAGCCCCCGAAGCGGCTCAAGCTCGCGCCCGAGCCACGCGGGCGTGCCGTCCGCGAGGTCGCCCGTGCAGGCGATAAGGTCCGGATTGAGCGAGGTGACGAGGGACGCCACCTTTTCGATAAAGGGACGCTTGATCGTGGGGCCCGCGTGCAGGTCGGTAAACTGCGCGATCCGGAATCCCTCGAACGCGCCGGGAAGCCCCCGCACGGGGACGCGCACCCGCTCGATCGCGAGGCCGTGCTGCGCCTCGGCGAACCCGTACGCCCCCGCGCAGCCGGTGAGCGCGAGCAGCGCCAGGTTGGACGACCGCACCAGGAACGCGCGGCGGTCCACGCTCCCGACCGGGGGAGCCGGGGCGTTCGCGGGCCCGCGGCGTCTCACGCGCGCGATCGCGTTATGCGCTATTGCATAAGCGGCGAGCGCGGCGTCACGAAACGCGAGCATCGTGACCAGCACCGAGAGCGCGCCCAGCATGACGTAACCCGGCCACGCGAACCAGTCGCTCAACGCGGACTCGTGCCCGGCCATGAGCAGGAGCACGTGCGCCTGTGAAAGCGCGAAGAGGAGAATGAGTATCGCCCGTCGGGTCTTTTTTCCGGCGGCGCTCAGCCGGCCCGCGGGCGAGAGGCGCCGCCCGGCGTACCAGAAGCCGGCCGCGAGCATCGAAAACCAGACGAGCAGGAAAAGGAGAACTCCCATGCCTGTCGCTTAACGGCGCGGATTTATAAGGGGTTCGGTCTTTCCGTGGATGAGCTCCCGCACCCCGGGGCTCCCCAGGAAATCATGCGGGAAGCCGAGGGTTATCGCGCTCAGCGCGTCAAGGCGGTCCATCTGCGCCGGGGTGAGCGTGAAATCCAGGCAGGCCATGTTGTCTTTTAACTGTGCCTCCGTCCTTCCCGCGATGATGGGAAGGGGAACGCCGTACGCGTTCTTCTGCCGGATCCAGTTTATGGCGACATGGGACGGGGTCCTTCCCGCCTCGGAGGCGATATCGGCCACCCCCTTTGCGATCGCGAGGTTCCGCTCGTTCACATAAACCGCGGCCATCGCGTCGCTTTTCGAGAATCTTCGCGGCGCGCCGTCGTTCCGGTTGTACTTCCCCGTGAGCACGCCCATCGCCAGGGGCGACCACGAGGTGATGCCGATCCCGAGCGCGCGCGCCATCGGGAGGAGGTCCCGCTCCGGCGTGCGCTCGACGAGATTGTACTGGACCTGGATCGCGATGAAGGGCGACCAGCCGCGCAGCGACGCGATCGTGTTCGCCTGCGCGATGAGCCAGGCGGGCGCGTCGGATATCCCGGCGTAAAGAATCTTTCCCGCGCGTACCTGGTCGTCCAGCGCGCGCATCACCTCCTCGACGGGCGTCAGGCCGTCGTAGGCGTGGACCCAGTAGATGTCGATGTAGTCGGTGTTGAGGCGCTTCAGGCTCGCATCGAGCGATTGCACCATGCTCTTCCGGTGGTTCCCCCCGCCGTTGGGATCGGCGGGCGATCCGTTGAGCGTATACTTCGTGCCGATCACGAAGTGCGCGCGCTCGCCGGCGATGAATTCGCCCACGAGCTTCTCGCTCGTTCCGTTCGTGTAGTGGTTCGCCGTGTCGATGAAATTGCCGTTTTCCTTCACGAAGGCGTCGAACATCTTTTTACATTCCTCGCGCGCCGCGCCCCACCCCCAGTCCGAACCGAATGTCATGGTCCCCAGGCAGAGCTCCGAAACCCTGAGCCCGCTGTTCCCGAGCAATTCGTATTTCATCGCAAGACCTCCTTTCAAATACCATGCTTAGTGCGCCCACATCCCCCTCCCTTGATGGGAGGGGTCAGGGGAGGGTGAGAATGCTCAAACTTGTTCGATGCTTTCTCACCCCCACCCGGCCTCGATGTACAGGATGTACGAATGCCGCGGAGGACACGGATGTCCGTGAGCGGCCCCCATCAAGGGGGAGGGGAACGGCCATGAACAAGCGCCTTTCAATTGCGCAGTTGCATTGTCAGCTCACCGTCGCGCCCTGGCAGGACGAGCCGGAGCCGGCGACGCAGCCGTAACAGTGATTGTCGATGACGATCTCCCTTTCGCGCAGGCGGCCCGGATCGAAGTCCGCGACGTTGCCCGGCATCCCGCGTCGTACGGGCAGGCCGAGCGCCTGGTTGAAATCGCAATCGTACAGGGAGCCGTCCCATCCCACCGAGAGGGTGGTCCTGCACATGACCCGGTCCACCGCCGCCGGGTTGAACGCCCCGCACAGATCCGCCATGTAGTCGACCAGGTTGTCCGACCTCACGAGGTATTCAAGGAAGCGCCCGATCGGCAGGTTCGTAATGGAATAAAGGCCGTTGAAGACCACACCGTGGTCATCGAGAAGACGTTTACGGTATTCCCGCTCAAGCGCCTTTTGAGGTCCGGGCAGATAGGCCCCCGCCGGGTTGTGGACCAGGTCCAGTACCAGGCCGCTCGATTCCCGCCCGTATCCCCGTTCATTTAATAGCCGGATAGCGCGGATGATCCGGTCGAAGCTTCCCGCGCCCCTCTGCCGGTCCGCCCTCGCCGCGCGCCAGTCGGGCAGCGAGCTTACGACCTCGACACGGTTTTTCGCGTAGATTTCAATGAATCGTTCGTATCCCTCTTCCAGCAGTATTACGAGGTTCGAGCGCACGATGAGCCGCTTCCCGAGCGCGCCGGCCTCCCCCAGAAACCATTCCAGGTGCGGGTTCAGTTCCGGGGCGCCGCCCGTGATATCGACGACCGAAACCTCCCCGTCGCACGCAAGGTCCAGGCAGCGCGCCAGCACCTCGCGCGACATGGCCTTGTCCCCGCGAGGCCCGGCCTGCACGTGGCAGTGCCCGCAGGCGAGGTTGCAGCGCGTCCCCAGGTTGAGCTGGAGGATATCGATCTTTTCGGCGCGGATCGGTCCCTTATCGGCCCCTGCCAGCGTTTCGGAGAAGGGCGCGCACCTGCCCGTTCCGCGCAGCAACCCGAGCTGTTCCCGTCCGTCCATCACATCTCCTTCTTCTTGACGATCTTGCGCATCTGCGTCGAGTGCGCCAGTATCACGCCGGCGGCCATCGCGGCGCCGGTATGGATCGCTTCCATCATTTCGTCGTTCGAAATCCCCAGCGAAAGGCATTTCGTCGTATACGCGTCGATGCAGTACGGGCATTTTTCGACCGCCGCGACGGCAAGCGCGATAAGCGACTTCTCCCTCTCGGTCAGCGCGCCCTCGCCCAAAGCCGCCTGGTAGTAGCGGAAAAAAGCCTCTCCCTGCTCATTTGCGAACTCGGCGATGTTCTGAAAATCGGCGAGGTCCTCCGTGTCGTAGTAGCCGCCCATATCCACCCCTCCTGGAAATTTATTGACAATCCCGTCCGCGCATCGGCGCGCGGCCCCGTTCCGCACCATTCCCCGACCGGCGCCGGGAAGCGGAGCGGCCGGCCCGTTACGCGCCTCATGACCCGTCCTTCTCCCTGAACGTCTTTATCTGCGCCTTCGTCGCGTTGATGTTCTTCGTGACCTTGATGCCCCGCGGGCACACCCTGGTGCAGTTGAAATGGTTTTCGCACGGCCACACCCCGTCCTCGTGGTCGAGCATCGGAAGCCTTTGCGCGAAACCGCGGTCGCGGCTGTCGAAGAGGAAGCGCGCGGCGTTCACGATTGCCGCGGGCCCTATAAACCGGGGGTCCTTGTCCCTGAGCACCGGGCAGGACGAGTAGCACGCGGCGCACAGGATGCAGTTCGTGGTGTCGTCGAAACGCGCGCGCTCCTCGGGCGACTGGGGGCGCTCCCTCCCGCCGGCGGGCTCGTCGTTTATAAGGAAGGGCTTTACCGCCCGGAACTTCTCGAAGAATGCGTCCTGTCTGACCATGAGGTCCCTTTGCACGGGGAGGCTTCTGAGCGGCTCCACGGTAATCAACGCCGATTCCGCGGTGACGACGTCCCGGATGAGGGTCTTGCATGCCAGCCTTTCGACCCCGTTCACCACCATCGCGTCGGAGCCGCAGATCCCGTGCGCGCAGCTCTTCCTGAACGCGAGCGTGTCGTCCATCTTCGTTTTCACGGCAAGGAGCGCGTCCAGCAACCGGTCCTCGGGCTGCGCCTCCAGCGTGAATTCCTGGAAATACGACTGCGCGTCCTTCTCGCCGTTGTACCGTTTTATCTTCAGCGTGATCTTCATGGGACCTCCTTGCGCGTTCATCAGGCGGAACCGCTGGGAAATTCCCCTCCCTTGATGGGAGGGGTCAGGGGAGGGTGAAGATGCTTATTCAGTGTCGATGCTTCTTCACCCCCACCCAGCCTCCCCCATCAAGGGGGAGGGGCACAACGTTACGCGCCAGTTATTGTTCCAATAGACCTTTCCGGAATCCGATCTCCCGATTCATTCGCTTCTTTCACCCCGCCTTCGCCTCTCAATATACCCGCGGCTTGGGCGGGTAGAGCGAGATGTCCACGTCCTTGTAGCCGATCTCGTAGCCGTCACCGACCAGGCGGATCATGCTGTGCTTGAGCCAGTTCGTGTCGTCCCGTTCGGGGAAGTCGACGCGCGAGTGCGCACCCCTGCTTTCCGTACGGTTCGCGGCCGCCAGCGCGGTCATCCAGGCGATGTCGAGAAGGTTCCCTAACTCCAGGACCTCCAGGAGCTCGGTATTGAACCCCTTGCCGGTATCCGCGACGCGGACCTCGCGGTACTCGCCGCGGAGGGTGCGCAGGGCGGCGATCGCCGCCTTCATCTCGTCCGCGGCGCGGTAGACGCCCACGAGCTCCATCATCGTCTCCTGCATGCGCGCCGTGATCTCGCCGCGTGGCTTCCCCCGCGTACCCGTCACGAGCGCCTTCACGCCCGCGCGCGCCCGGTCGTCGGCGGTTTCGGGCAGCGGGCCGAAATCCGCGTCCCTGACATACCTGGCTATATCGGTCCCCGCCCTCTTTCCGTATACGATGATGTCCACCAGGCTGTTCGTTCCCAGCCGGTTCGCGCCGTGCACGGAGACGCAGGCGCACTCGCCGGCCGCGTAGAGCCCCTCGTAGACGTCGCCCTTCGCATTGCGCACAACGCGCCCCCACAGGTCGGTGGGAATGCCGCCCATCGCGTAGTGCGCCGTGGGCTGGACGGGGATGGGCTTGTCGGCCGGGTCCACCCCGAGGTAGGTGCGGCAGAATCCCGCGATGTCCGGGAGCTTTTTGTCGATGGCCTCCCTGCCGATGTGCGTCGCGTCCAGGTACACGTAGTCGTCGATCTTCCCGTCGCCCCGTATGCCGCTCCCCTTCCTGAGCTCGTCGATGATCGCGCGGCTGATCATGTCGCGCGGCGCGAGGTCCTTCAGCTTTGGCGCATAACGCTCCATGAAGGGCTCGCCCGCGCGGTTGCGCAGTATCCCGCCCTCGCCGCGCACGGCCTCGGTGATGAGGATGCCCATGCGGTAGATCCCCGTGGGATGAAACTGGAAAAACTCCATATCTTCCATGGGCACCCCCGCGCGCGCGAGCACGGCCGGCCCGTCGCCCGTGTTGGCGTAGGCATTCGAGGTTGTCTTGAAGATGCGCCCGAACCCGCCGGTCGCAAAGAAGGTCGCCTTGGAATGGAAGGTGTGGATCTCGCCGGTCGCGAGCTCGAGCGCGACGACGCCGTTGCACCTGTCGCCGTCGATGAGCGCCTCGAGCACATGGAACTCGTCGAAGAAGCGGACGCCGTTCTTGATGCACTGCTGGTAGAGCGTCTGGAGTATCATGTGCCCGGTGCGGTCGGCCGCGTAACAGGCGCGCTTCACCGGCGCCTCGCCGAAATTGCGCGTGTGCCCGCCGAACCGCCGCTGGTCGATCTTCCCGTCGGGGGTTCTGCTGAAGGGCAGTCCCAGGTTCTCCAGGTGGTAGACCGCTTCAACGGCGTCCTCGACCAGTATCTGCGCCGCCTTCTGGTCGGTAAGGTAGTCGCCTCCCTTGACCGTATCGAAGCAGTGCCATTCGGGCCTGTCCTCCTCCACGCTTCCGAGCGCGGCGCCGATACCCCCCTGGGCGGTCCCGGTGTGGCTTCGTATGGGATAGAGCTTGGAGAGCACGGCGGTCTTCGCAGTCCTGCTCGCCTCGAGCGCCGCGTACAGTCCCGCGCCCCCCGCGCCCACGATGATCGCGTCGAACTGGTGTTTCATTTGATCGCACCTCCCGGCGTATAGAAGCTGTCCAGCATCTCAAGCCCTTCCCTCACCGCGTCCGCCGATGCGTCCAGCGCCTTTTTTTCGTCGGCGTGAAGCTCGAGCTCGATCACCTTTTCCACGCCGTTTTTCCCGAGCAGCACGGGCACCCCCAGGAAGATGGAGCGGTACCCGTATTCCCCACGCAGGAAGGCGCTCGCCGCCATGATCCGTTTCTGGTCCTTGAGCACCGCCTCCACCATGGACGCCGCGCTCGCGCCCGGGGCATAGAAGGCGCTTCCCGTCTTCAAGTATTTCACGATCTCCGCGCCGCCGTTGCGCGTCCTCTTCACCATCTCTTCGATTGCGTCGTCGTCCAAGAGCTGGGGGAGCGGAATGCCCCCGACCGAGGTGTAGCCCTTGAGGGGCACCATCTCGTCGCCGTGACCGCCCAGCACCATCGCTGTCACATCGCCGGGCCACACGTTCAATTTTTCCGCAATGAAGTAGCGGAAGCGCGTGGAGTCGAGCGCCCCGGCCATTCCCACGACCTTCCTGATCGCGAAGCCGGTCTCCCTGAGGACGAGCCCCGCCATGATGTCGAGCGGGTTCGTGACCACGACGACCACCGCGCCCGGACAGTGCCGGGCGATCTCCTGCGAGACCTGCTGCACGATGGACGCGTTTATCTTCAGGAGGTCCATGCGGTCCATGCCGGGCTTGCGCGGCACCCCGGCCGTCACGACCACCGCGTCCGATCCCGCGGTCTCCGCATAATCGGACGTGCCGGTGATGCTCCCGCCGTAGTTCCTGAGCGCCGCAGAGTGCATGAAATCGCGCGCCTTGCGCCCCGCCATCCCGCCGTCCACGTCCACCATGACGATGTCCGCGATGTTCTTTTCGGCGATATAATACGCCGCCGTCGCGCCCACGTTCCCCGCGCCAATCACGCTGACCTTTTTCATACGACCTCACCCCCGGCCCCTCTCCCATAGGAGAGGGGAGTGTGGAAAGATGCTAGCTGATATCCAATATACATATTATTCATACAGTTCACTCGCGATGACGACGCTTGTTGTTTGGATGTGGTTTAAGTGAGGAAGGAGATTTATAACGCACAGTATCGACAACATGAAAATCGCGGGTAGTTTTTTCATTACCAAAAATGTCTACCTCATCTCGTTTATTCCTAAATTCCTGCATTAAGTTTCCAAAATTATCGATACCAAATTTTTCCAACTGATCTAGCTCTATATAAGGCAATGAATACTTTATTATTCTTTTCAAAGGAAAAAGGATTGCCAATAACAAAAAAGAACCCCAAGCCAGCACATAACAATCAAATGAATAAATGATATTGTTTGTTAAAATATCATTATTACTGAATATTTTTGCGAGTAATGCAACCAACAATACCAATATCAAGCCAATGATTGAGATATCACAAAGTACCATATACGAATTTAGGATATGAATTGCAGAATGATCTCCAAAACATAATCTATACTTCTTTGTATCTTGCAGCTCTTTATATTCAACATATCTTATTGTTGGAAAATTTTTACTTCTAAGTAATTCGTTTATTTTATTTTCTAATTGAATTGAATACTCATAAAAGGTAGGGGAAATAATAATCCAAAAACATCTCACGGGAAGTGAAACAATGAACCATAAAAGCTGCAGAGATATAGCTATAATACATCTTATGAATTCGCAGCGAGGAAGCATCAACTGCAATCCGTTTTTTAATTTCTTGAGAATGTTGTCTTTTTTTCCTTTTTCTTTAATTTTTCTAAGGTAGAGATAACCAATGCCATCAAAAATGCCGTAGGAGAGCACTTCAACTATTAAATAAGTTATTATAATAATATAATAGTTTTCTTTAAGGAAATCAGATCCAAAAGAAACAATGAATGGAAACAGTATAATAATTCCTGGCACAATGTTTCTTAAAATACTATTGTAACCCTCATATATCTTTTGTGGTGAAAGCTCCATCTACTATGGTTCTCCTGAATTTATTTTACATAACCCAAATACATCCTTTCTAATCACCCGCACACCCCAGATCTCCCCCTTCTCCCCCGGGGAGAAGGGGGCCGGGGGGATGAGGTCATTCCGTGCACGTAGACACTATTTCCTTGATCGCCGCGACGCTCCGGTCCAGGGCGTCGCGCTCGGCGCCGTTCAGGACCGGTTCCAGAACCTTCTCGACGCCGTTCTTTCCGATGACGCACGGAAGCGACAGCGCCGCGCCGCAGATTCCGTACTCGCCGTTCAGCACTGTCGAGATCGACAGTATCCTTTTCAGGTCCATGTGGATCGCATCCACGACCTCCGCCGCCGCGGCCGAGGGCGTGTAATAGGTGCCCGGGCACTCGGCGAGCTCGGCCATGAGGGCGCCGGCGCCGGCGATCTCCGCCTTGAGGGCGTCGATCTTTTCCGCGGACAGGAGCCTGTCCACCGGGATGCCCGATACGCGCGTGTACTCGGGAAGCACGACCATGTCGGACGAGTGACGCCCGATCACCATCGCGGCAACGTCGTCGGGCGAGACGGAGAGCTCGCGCGCAACGGCAGATTTCAGGCGCGTCGCGTCGAGGATCCCGCCCAGGCCGATAAGCCTCTCGCGCGGTATGGGAAAGTTCCGGGCGATCATGGTCACGAGCAGGTCCACCGGCTCGGTCGCGACGACGACGATCGAATTGGGGGACGATTTCCGTATCTGCTCCATGACATCGCTCACGACCGGCCAGTTCAGCGTGAGAAGGTCCTCGCGCTTCGTCCCCAGGGAGCACCCGGCCCCCACGGCAATGATCACCGTCTCCGAACCGGCGATATCGGCGATATCGCCTATGCCGCTGATCCTGTTGCGGTACCCGCGCATGGGAGCGGCTTCCATCATGTCCAGCGCCTTTCCGGTCGAGAGGCCGTCCACGACGTCGTAGAGGAATACGTTCGTGATGCCCTTCTCGGCGATGAAGAACGCGGTGTTGGCGCCCACGTTGCCGCTGCCTATGATGCTCACCTTCTCCATGGTCATCCCTGCCTCGCGAGGTTCAGCATGCCCCCCGCCAGGAGTATCTTCCTGTGGCGGTCCGATACTTCCAGCAGCGCGACGATCTTTCTCCCGCCCACCTCGACGGGAATCTCGGTCGCGCCGGAGGCGATGAGCGCGCGTATGCCGGGGATCCGGATCCGCTCCCCCTGCGCGATCGCGTCGTAATCGCCCTTGTCCCTGAAGACGAGCGGGATGATCCCGAAATTGATCAGGTTGGACTTGTGAATCCGCGCGAGGCTCTTCACGATCTTCGCGCGCACCCCAAGGTAGCGCGGCGCGAGGGCCGCGTGCTCACGGCTGGAGCCCTGCCCGTAATTGTCGCCCCCCACGATGAAGCCACCGCCCTTCTCCTTCGCGCGCTTCGCGAAGCCCTCGTCCGCGACGTCGAAGACGAACTCCGCGATCGCGGGGATATTGCTCCTGTAGGGGAGCACGCGGTTGCCCGCCGGCATTATAATGTCGGTGCTGATATTGTCCCCCAGCTTGAGAAGCACCTCCCCCTCCAGGTCGTCCTCGAGCGCGCCGAAGCGCGGCATGGGCTGGATGTTGGGGCCCTTCACGATTGTGACAGAATCGGGATCGGGGGACGGCTGGAGGAACCACGCCATGTTGTGCAGATAGTTTTTGGGGTACGATATCGACGGGTAGGTTTTTGTGGTGCGCGGGTCCGTGATCCTGCCCGTGAGCGCCGACGCGGCCGCGGTCTCGGGCGAGCACAGGTACACCGCGTCGTCCTTCGTGCCGCTGCGTCCCTTGAAATTACGCGGGAAGGTGCGCAGGGAATTGGTCCCCGTCGCCGGCGCCTGTCCTATCCCGATGCATCCCAGGCAGCCCGGTTCGTGCACGCGCGCCCCGGCCTCCAGCAGGAGCTTGAGCCCCCCGGCGGCGATCACGTTGTCAAGGGTCTCGCGGCTGCCCGGGTTGATCTCGAAGCTCACCTGCGGGTGGCGCATCTTTCCCTCGACCATCTTCGCCGCGATCATGAAATCGCGGAAGTCCCCGTTGCAGGAGGAGCCCATGATCACCTGGTGCACCTCCACGCCGGAGAGCGAGGCGGCGGTCGTCACGTCGTCGGGGTTCCCCGGGCGGGCGACCATCGGCTCTATATCGCCTAACGCGATATCGGTCACCTCGTCGTATTCGGCGTTCGCGTCCGCGGCAAGTTCCCTGAAATCTCCTGCGCGCCCGCAGCGCTCAA
Organism: Spirochaetota bacterium; assembly: GCA_004297825.1. NCBI lineage: Bacteria > Pseudomonadati > Spirochaetota > Spirochaetota bacterium. Next base: position 8,425 of record SCSX01000027.1, on the reverse strand, counting down.
GGTAGTCCCTGGTGATCGCGTCCGTGGGGAACACGCAGGCAGTGAAGCCCATGTCCACCGCCATGTTCGCGACCGTCGCGCGCGCGGCAATGTCCATGTGCGCGAGCCCCGGCCCGAAGAACTCCATGATCTTGCCGATGCCGGACTTCGCCGTGTACTCGCCCAGCAATTTCAGGATGAGGTCCTTGCCCGAGACGAACGGCGAAAAGGCGCCCGTTACGCGCATTCCCCAGATTCTGGGCGTGTTGATGTAGTAGGGCTTGCCGGCCATCGCCATCGCGACCTCCAGGCCGCCGGAGCCCATGGCGAGCATCCCCAGGCACCCCCCGGTCGTCGTGTGGCTGTCGGAGCCTATGAGCGTCTTCCCGGGAACGCCAAAGCGCTGCCGGTGCACGTGGTGCGAGACGCCGTTGCCCGCGGGCGAAAGGATGACCCCGTACTTCGAGGCCGCCCCCTGTAAAAACCGGTGATCGTCGGCGTTGCGGAAGTCGGTCTGGATTATGTTGTGGTCGATATAGCTCACCGCGAGCTCGATGTTGACGCGCTTCAGGTCGAGCGATTCGAACTCGAGGTAGACCATAGTGCCCGTCGCGTCCTGCGTGAGCGACTGGTCGATGCGGATCCCTATCTCCTTCCCGGGGGTGAGATCCCCCTCCACGAGATGGGCCTTCAGTATTTTTTCGGACAGCGTGCCTTTCATGGGAACCTCCAATCCCCCGCCCTCCGGGCTTCCCCCTATATTGAAAGGGAGCTCTATGGGGGACACCTTTTTTTAAAATTCAACGTAATAGAGCAACCGCGAATATACGCGAATTAACGCGAATGTGGATTCTTCATGACTCACCCTCTTCTTGAAGGAGTGGGGTTAATAAAACTTAGCGATCCACTCCAGGGCGATCCATCGCCTTACGAAAATTCGCGTTCATTAGCGTTCATTCGCGGTTCAGCCATGCCCCCGGAGGATTACACCATCTTCCCCGGATCCAGCAGGGCGTCGATATCGCCTTCGATGACGATGCCGAGCTCCGCGATAACTTCCTTAATGGTCTTGTTCTCCCTGAACGCCTGCTGCGCGACCTGTGCGCACCGGTCGTAGCCGATATACGGGCTCAGGTTCGTGACGGTCATGAGCGACCTCGCGAGCTGGGATTCGATATGCTCCCTGTTCGCCCTGAGCCCCTTAAGGCAATGCTCCGTGAACGAATCGGCGCCATTTGCCAGTATCTCCGCCGAATCGAGCAGGTTGCAGATCATGACCGGCTTGCATACGTTCAGGTCCAGGATGCTCCCGAAGCCCTCGGCCATCGCGATCGCGGCGTCGTTGCCCATCACCTGCACGCACACCTGGATGAGCGCCTCGGACTGCGTGGGATTGATCTTTCCCGGCATGATGGACGAGCCCGGTTCGTTGGCCGGCAGGGCGAGCTCGAAGAGCCCGGCCCGTGGGCCGCTTCCCATCCAGCGCACGTCGTTCGCCATCTTCATGAGCGCGAGCGCGAGCTGGCGCAGCGCCCCGGAGAGCGCCGCGATCGGGTTGTGCGACGCGATCCCCTCCGCCTTGACGGGGTTGGGTTTCAGCGGGAAGCCGGTGATCTCCGCGAGCTTTTTGACCGCGATCCGGTCGAAGCCCGCGGGCGCGTTGATGCCCGTTCCCACGGCGGTCCCCCCGAGCGGAAGGAACATGAGCTCCTCGCACGCCGCCGTTATGCGCGATGCGCCCGCCTCCGCCTGCCTTTTATACACCCGGAATTCCATCGAGAGCGGGATGGGAACGGCGTCTTGCAGGTGGGTTCTGCCCACCTTCACGATGCCCTCGAATTCCTCGATCTTCTGTTTCAGGGCGTCGGTCAGCCTCCCCATCGCGGGGAGCAGCGTCTCGTTCACCGCGTGCAGGGCCGACAGGTTCATGGCCGCGGGAATCGCGTCGTTGGAGGACTGCGCGGCGTTCACGTGATCGTTCGGGTGCACGGGGCTCTTGCGTCCCATGGGGTGCCCAAGGATCTCGTTCGCGCGATTGGCGAGGACCTCGTTCATGTTCATGTTGGTCTGCGTCCCCGAACCGGTCTGGAAGATGTCGATGGGAAACTGGTCCTGGAATTTTCCTTCTTCCAGAAGCTCCTTCATCGCCGTGAGGAGCGCCCCGCCCTTCTCCGCGTCTATGGAGCCCTGTTCCATGTTCGCCAGCAGACAGGCCTTCTTGACCTCGGCAAGCGATGCGATAAAGACCGCGGGAAACCGCCTGGCGCTGATTTTAAAATTATTGACGGCGCGCAGGGTGTTCACGCCCCAGTAGGCGTCCTCCGGCACCTCGACCTCTCCCAGCACGTCCTTTTCCCTGCGAAACTTCCCGGTCATTGCGGTATCCCCTTGTATAAAATCGGAACGATTTCCACGAACGATGCGCACCGCGAAAACCGCGCCCCGGCCCTCGCCGGAATCGCGAACGCCCCGCATTTTACACACCCTCCCCCTCGAAACAAACAAATAATTATTGCGAGCCCTGAAATTGCGCGGCCCGCGCTTATGCGAAATCTTCCATCACACGCGGAACCCTGCGCCGCTCGGCGCCCTCGATCGCCATCCGCACCGCGTCGCGCCGGAAGTGCAGCGCGCCCCCTGCGTCCAGGAGTATCTTCCCCTCCGGCAGGGTGCGTATCCGCCCCACGAGCCCGCGGTCGACGGTAAGCGCATAGCGCCTGTCCCCACGCCCGATCTCCGTCTCGAAGGCGGGCGTGCTGCCGTAGCGCCACCCCCAGGAGCGCTGCCGCGCGACGAGCCCCGCGAGCGCATCCTCGTCGAGGATTTCCGCTTCGCCGGCGCGGGAGAACCGTTGTGCGAAATGCGCTTCACACGCGGCAAGGAGCGCATCGGCGACCGCCCCGGCCGTTATTCCCGGAACGATCGACGACAGGTTTACGACGTCGGCCGCCTCCGACAGCGTTCCGCGGAGGCTCGTGATGTGCATCCGTCCCCTGAGCGCCCTCATCATGCGGAGATCCGTATCCACGAGCACCGTCCCGTGGTGGAGCGCGCCTCCCTTACGGAGCGCAAAGGCGCTTCCCGAAAATTTTTTTCCGGAGACGAGCATCGCCTTCCGGGGTCCGATATCGGCGGATATCCCCAGCCGCGCGAGTCCCTCCCGCACGATGCCCGCCTGCCGGTCGATGTCGAAAATCCCCCGGCCGGCGATAAACGAGAAGTTGAGGTTCCCGCGGTCCTGGTAGACCGCCCCGCCCCCGCTCACGCGCCGGGCGAGCGCGATGCCGTGACGCGCGAGGAAGCGCGGGTCCGCCTCGTTCCACGGGTTCTGGTGGCGTCCGATCACCACCGCGCCGTCGCTGTGCCAGGTGAATAGCGTCACATCAAAACCGCGCGCGCGCTCCAGGAGAAATTCCTCGATGGCGAGGTTCCGATACACGTCCCCGCCGGCGGCGCGAAGGTGAAGAAAGTTCATCTGTTGATTTCCTTTGAAAGGTGACTGGGGAAAAGATACTAATTCGAGGGAGCTTCGTCAACCGGAGGGACTGGATGACCGTTCAGCATACGGGTTTCGAAAACGGGGGCGTCACCGCGGCGCCGGCGTCAGGATTGAGCGTCTTTTTTCGAGACGATATCGTTCACGTCCACCCCGTCCAGGTGGCGCATGATGAGCTCCTCGATCCCGGTCGCGGTTTCGACCATCTCGTCCAGGGTGGGGTGATGGTCGAAGATGAACACGATGAACGAGTTGTAAGACGGGGTAATCCTGATCCCGAACTGGGCGAAGTACACGTTGAGGTCGCTGTTGGTGCATTTGCCCACCTCGATCACGTCAGTATCGCGATTGAAAAGCCCGGCCCGCGCGGTGAACAGGAAATCTATGGCCGGGTCGGCGAACAGCGTGTAGGTGATTCCCGCCTCGTCGAGCGATTTCGTGAAAGGCTTCACGCCCAGAAACTTGTAATCGGCATAGGGTTTGGGCGCGGTCATGAAGGATTCCTTGGTTGACAGGATTAGGTCATAGAGGACCCACCACGCATGAACTGTCCAGCATTATATTGTGCGCCGTACCCAATGGCTGATCTCTTTCCGATTGCCTTTGCTAAGGAAGAAAATGAGTTTTTCAATGATCTTCGCAGGTTCCGCAAAGTTGCCGTCTCCTCGCCGGCAGCAATTCCAGCCTCACCGGAAGATGCAGCATAAAACTGTCTAATTCCTGTTTACAGATATTCCCCTTTCTGTCTTACCAGGATTTTACTTTCAGTTGCCTCCCTGAATCTGTCGATGTATTCAAACACGGCTGGAACTACAATTAGTGTTATCATTGTCGATACCAGAAGCCCCCCGATTATTGATACTCCCATAGACTGCCTCAACTTGGCCGACTCACCAATACCCAGCGCGAGAGGAATTGTTCCAGCAACCATGGCAAAGGTTGTCATCAAAATCGGCCGGAGCCTTCTCTGCCCGGCCTGCAGTATTGCCTCTTTCCGGTCAAGCCCCGCGTTAACTCCATGCACGGCATGGTCAACCAACAGGATCGAGTTCTTCGTGACGATACCTATGAGTATAACCATTCCGATCATACTGAACAGATCGATCATTACCCCTGTCACAAAGAGCGCCAATAGCGCACCGGTCAGAGCAAATGGTATTGCAAGTAATATCGTAAACGGCGTAACATAAGATTCATACAGGCTGGATAGAACCAGGTATATGAAAACAATCGCCAGAATCAGGGCAAAAACTACGCTCGCCCCTGTTTCAGCGAAATTTTCAGAATCGCCGCTGAATGAATATGCAACATCAGAAGGAAGCTGTATTTTATTCTTTATAATTTCCCTGGTCTTTGCCATGGCACTGCCAACGGCTCCGTCCTTTGTTAGATTGGCTGTTATCCTTACAACATAAGCTTTATCCCTTCTACTGATCTGGGCAGATCCGGTTGCGAATTCCCCTCTTGATATAGAACTGAGAGGTATCATCCTGTTGTGCGTGTTCGGAACCCTAATGTCATAGAATGTTTTACGAATATCCCTCTGCTCCGGATTCAAACGGGCCCGTATGTCATATTCAATACCGTTTTCCCGGAATTTTCCCACTACGGCTCCCGCCACATTACATCTCAGTTCCGTCCCCACAACGCTGTTGGATACACCGAGAGAACGCATTTTAATCTGGTCGAAAATTACCCTGAATTCCTCGGTCCCCTTTTTCACCGTTGAGTCTATGTCCGTAAGATCAGATATTGCACGAACCTGCTCCATAATCAGAGATGCTGATTTCTCCACTGTCACCAAGTCTTTTCCTGATATAATAAGTGAATAGGGTGTGCCTCCCCCGCCCCGGTTATTAACAGTAGGATGGGCAAATTCAAATTTTGCGAGGAAAGATCTTACTTTTTCCTTAACCTCAACTGTACTGATCTTTCGGTCTTTATGAAGGAAACAGCTGATCTGCCCTTTTCTTACTTCACCATTGGAGTTCCCTATCGTTACTCCGTAATAATCAATATCCCCGAACTCTCTGAGATTTTCTTCTATTTTTGAAATTGTCTTACCAGTACCCTTGAGGCTGGTACCTGCAGGCATTTCAATATTTATTGCGAACTCCCCGTTGTCAGTTTCAGATATAAATGTCTGTTTAACGAAGGAGAGAAATCCGATGCTGCTTATAAATATAATAATGGCTGCGATAATAACAATCAGCGGATGTTTAAGACAGTATCCCATAATCGAGACATAATACTCCTCCATTTTAACCTGGAACTTTTCAAAAAGGACCACGACTTTATTCTGTGACTTTTTACCATCCCCGGCAAAGTATGCACTCAGGAAGGGCGCGACAGTTAGAGCATCGAAGAGACTGACAATCATGGCAAAAACCACCGTAAACCCGAATTGCTTGAACAGTCTCCCTATTACACCGGTGAGCATTCCTATTGGAAAAAATACGGAGAGTATTGCCAGCGTCGTCGCTATTACCGCAAGCGTAACCTCTGTAGTTCCGAGTTCAGCAGCTTTAAACGAGTTATGCCCCTCTTCAATTTTCCGGAATATATTCTCCCTGACAACAATTGCGTCATCAACAAGTAGTCCTACTACCAATGAAAGCGCCATGAGTGTCATCATATTGAAGGTGTATCCCATTACATCCATCAGTACAACTGCACCCAGAAGACTGTTGGGGATGGCTATACCGGTAATAATCGTGGATCTGATATTGCCAAGAAAAAGATATACTACAAGTACAGCAAGGATTACTCCCATTATAATGGTACTTACTGTCTCTTCAACATTGGTCTTTATCCACCTTGACTGATCCGATGTTATTCTTACATATGAATTCCCTTTAGCCTGCTTTAAATCTGTATTTATCTCATCTATTTTTGACTTAACGGCATCTGCTACGGTGACACTATTCTTACCGGACTGCTTAACTACATCGAGGTATATACATGACTGGACGGGCGTATTATTCTTTTTCTGAGAATTATAAATATATCCGATACTTTCGATATCTTTGGTACCATCACTAACCCGGCCTAACGTGTTAACACTAATGGAGCTCCCTATATCTCCGGAGAACGAAATCATTGTGTTGCGTACCTGATCAAGAGTAGTATACTCTCCCATCGCCCTGAACACAGTCTCCTTAACCCCTTCTTCCTGCTTCCCTATGGGAACATTTGATCCGGAACTTTTTATCTGGCTTACAATCCTGGTCATGGGGACAACATACTCATTGATTTTGTTCTGATCTATTTCAATCTGTATCTCCCTGCGGCTTCCGCCTATTATTTGCACATTCCCTACATCATTTATCTTCTCCAGTTTCGGTTTTATGGTCTCTCTGGCAAGGTCATACATATCCCCGGCTGGAAGATCTGATATCAGCGCCATTCGTATTACAGGCTGAGCATCATAATCGATTTTCGAGACGACAGGATCATCCGTAATATCATCGGGGAGATTATTCTTTGCCACGCTGATCTTATCGCGCAAATCCTGGGCAGCCCGGTCAAGATTTACTCCCATGCTGAATTCTACTGTTATTAAAGACAACCCCTCCTTACTCTCCGAACTAAGGTGCTTGATTCCCGAGACAGAACCGAGCTCATCCTCAAGCGGCTTTGTTATCAGCTGTTCAATCTCCTTCGGGGAAGAGCCGGGGTAAACGGTTGTTATGCTAAGTGTCGGGAATGAGATATCCGGCAGCATTTCAACACCAATGTTTTTATATGAAATAAATCCCATTATTAGAATAATAATGACGATACAAGAAATGAATACAGGTTTCCTGATTGCAAGTTTTGCGATGTTCATTTTTTAAATCTTTTCCACAATTTATTTTGCATCAAAAATGAGTTATAACATATTATCTGAGTAAACCGGGTCAGTACCTGAACCGGTAATTGATCATAATGCCGCTGGTGAACTGATTTTTACTGCCATACTTTTTTATGACTGGTGAATTGCCGATCTCTCTGGATAAACGACCATAATCCCCGAAAAACAAGAATGAAGTTGAATCTATAGCCGGATACATTACTAAACAATTGAAACCAAAGGAAATAAATCCGCTCTCTGCATGATAAGGATTAAGCCCCGATCGTGCTGACTGTGTTTCATCGATGCCATAATAGGTGTTGTTATATTTAGATCCCGCGAAGACTGCATGGGGACCCATGGCGTAGATGATCGGAGCCCAGAGCTTGATGATTCCACGATAATTCAGCCCAGTGTCTCCATTAGAGCTTTTATGCCCGTTTACACCCTGATACAGGTTGATTTTCCATGTGAATAGTTTGTATCTATATTCAGAAAATACACCCAATTCGATTGTGCCATTTACACTACCCAGCCCTTTAAGATCAGGTTGTTTTTCCCCTGCAATTCGAAAGATGCTTAATAGATCATCGCCGCTCTCCTCACGGCCAAAATCGTATTTTGCAACAGGCCCTATGCTTAATCCGTAACCTTTGATTAAATGAAATCTTAAACCCTCAACCGATAAAAACAGTCTGTTTTTATAATCTATTGATATATTTGGTATTAACATCAACTCATAATACCTTGATCCGGTAAAAACAGGCCTATAAACTGCGCCCGCACCAATAATAAAATTTAAATCAGTGTCCATTTTTTCAGGCGTGTCAGAACTGGCAGATATGGATGTTATAGAGAATAGCAGTATAAAATTTATAATTCTTTTAAGGCGCATATAAAAACCTCAGTTTCTGAATTTAACTGAAATTTTATATGTATAGGACGAAGATATCGACCGGACTTGCAAGCCAATACGCCGGAATCTTCAGAAAGAGCGCTTGTCGCGCTTCATTGAAAACGGGAAAAAAATAGGGTAAAAATAAGCTAGTAAATCCTCCGAGATATTTATAGGAGGATCACATGACCAAGAGTAAGAGACGGCGTTTCACCCCGGAAGA
>SCSX01000026.1 GCA_004297825.1 Spirochaetota bacterium | reverse complement strand
TCTTCCGGGGTGAAACGCCGTCTCTTACTCTTGGTCATGTGATCCTCCTATAAATATCTCGGAGGATTTACTAGCTTATTTTTACCCTATTTTTTTCCCGTTTTCAATGAAGCGCGACAGCAGCACTCCAATCATGAATCGCATCGTCCACTTTATTGAGGCGTTTTTCAATGCCAAATACAATCGATTCAGAGCCCCTTAGCCTCATCCGTTGGGAAAGCCGCACGGTTATTTGTAAGCTTCCTGAGAGTGAATTTCTATGATTCAACTGTGTTCGTCGTGTAAATAATTCTGCGGATTTAGTCAGGATACGAGTAAAATTTGTTGAGGTTGTTTCAGTTGACCGCCATGACTTGCCGATCACCGGACATTGTGCCAGGTGAAAATTGAAGTTAGACAGAGGTTCCTTGAAAAATATATGTTGACAATTGGGTGACAAAAAGGTATCTCAGAAGAAGAGAGGCGGCCATGAAATTTATAACCGTACGAGACCTGAGAACGAAGCCCGCGACGATATGGAAGGACCTCAAGAAGGAAAATGAGTTCGTGATTACCAACAACGGGAAACCGATCGCCCTGCTGACTCCGCTTTCGGATGAGAACCTCGAAGAGTCGCTTCGGGCAAGCAGGAAGGCCCGGGCCGGGGAGGCTCTGCGGGCGATACGTAAACAGGCCCAGGCAACCGGAGCGGACCGTATGACTATGGAAGAGATTGTCGATGAAGTACGGGCGCACCGCAAGGGCAAATGAAGATAGTACTGGACACCAACGTGCTGGTCGCGGGAGCTCTCAATCCCCGCGGCACGCCTGCTAACATATTGAACCTGATACTGAATGAAGAAGTAACCCTATGCTACGATGACAGGATTATCAACGAGTACCGCCGCGTGTTGAAGCGGGACAAATTTACATTAGATCCCGGCGCGGTAGATATTCTTGTAATCCACATCGAGGACCGCGGTGAGCGCACTGACGCGAAACCGCTTGCCGTCGCAATAAACGATCCAGACGACGTCATGTTTTATGAAGTGTTGAAATCTTCAGGGGCGGATTTCCTGGTAACGGGAAACACCAAGCACTTCAAACAGATAAAAGACAAACGGATCGTCACACCTGCCGTATTCATGGCAAAATATTTCGAAGCTGATGAACTGTCACCACCGAGTTAAAATTGCCGGAAAATCTCCGTACGACAACACGGTAACAATGCGCCCTTGAATTGAGGGCTTCCCGGCCCTAGTTGCGGCCCCCTGTGTCCTTCCCGCCCGCAGCCGCGGCGATGAAAGTGCACTTCCTGAGCGTCGCGAAGATGTTCTTGTAGTTGTTGCGCACGAGCATGTAGCGCGGCAGCGCGCCGACATCATTTCCAGCCGCGCACGCGTCCCGCTTGCTCGATCCAATTGTGCAGATCCGGCCTCTGCACCTCCTCCATGGTCTTCAACTTGACGTATCTGCTCCGTTCGTCGGCGCCAAGCGGCGGTGGAGGGTCGAATTCCGCTCCGCCGAAAAAGACGACATTCACGGAGATATCGTAGGCGACCATCTCAATGATCCACCCGAGTTCTGGTAACCCGTAATATACTTTTCCCCATTTTATGGCATAATGGAGTTCGGGGACCTTCTCGCAGATCAATTCCAAGCGCTTGACGATAGGATGCAAATCCGGCATCACTCGCCGAATCCAATCCTCTATCACGGTGTGGTCGCCCGATGGCAAGGGCGGCTTTAGGGTTGCTGCAGGTTTCCGTTGTTTCTTCATTAGAGTTCGTCTCCTATATCTCTACGATTTCCTCATCAGTCAGGATCTATGCCACGACTTCAGTAAAAATAATGAAAAGGGGAAAAATTTGCCATTTTGTGTACAATCATGATAGAATAATACAATAATAATGAACGGAGTGCGCTCATGCCGGAGATATTCAGCATAAATGAAGCCGGGAACCTTCGGATCTTCCGCGAGGGCTGCCTGGCGCTGCTTATCGTTACGCAGGGTTCGGCGGTGGTGCGCGCGGCCGGTCTGCGCTGGTCAGTGATCGCACCCGGGGCCCTTTGTTTCGGGGAGGACGAGCGGCAGGAAATAGAATCCGCTACCGGCATCAGGGGGGCCGGCGTATTCTTCAGGCCGTCATTGATCAACGCAGCGCTGACCTGTGAAAACATCCGTGGCGACCCCGGATCGCTTTCACGGACCGATCGGCTGGACAGGGATTTCCTCTCCCCCTTCATCGAAAGATCTGCGGACTATTCCGGCTTCATTCCCATGGGCCCCGCGCTTATTGACAGGGCCGCCTCGCTCATCGCCCTCCTGGAAGGCGAGCTTCACCGGAAGAGCGACGGGTTCTGGCCGTGCCGCAGCCGGTCCTACCTGCTTGAGCTGGTCTTCCTGATGTTCAAGGTCTACAGGGCCGGCGGTGCGGGACGCGTACAGGTAATCGACGACTCGATTTCCGGAAGGGTCATCCGGTTCATTCAATGCAACATGACCGAAAGGATCCTCGTGGACGATCTTTGCCGCAGGTTCGAAACCAATAAGACCACCCTGAACCGGCTCATGCGGCAGGCGACGGGTTATCCCGCTATTGAGTATCTTAACCGCCAGAGGATACAGAGCGCCTGCCTTCTTCTCAGGGACACCGGGCTCCCGGTGCAGGAGATCGCGTATCGTGCAGGATTCAACGACATCGCGCATTTCGGAAGGATGTTCAGGAAATATACACGCTTTACCCCCCGCAAATACCGCGAGCTCCATTTCCGATCCGCATAACAATGTTTCCGATCCGCAATTCCCTTCCGAATGGGGAAATGCTACATTTTCCCATCAATCAAGCACAGGGAGGATATCATGGAATATCTTTGGATCAGGATGCCGTTGATAATGTCGATAGTTGGGTTCGTGGCTATGGCGCTGTGTCCGGCGGTAAGCCGCCGGGATTGGACGGGTAAGGCGTCCCCGGGAAAGACGGCGCTCCTTATTATCGACATTCAGAATGATTATTTCCCCGGCGGAAGGTTCGAGCTGTTTGAGGCCGTGAACGCGGCCGATGTCGCGAAGCTTGTGCTGGCGCGCTTCAGATCGATCATGGCCCCCTTGATTCACGTCCGGCATGAAAGCGACAAACCGGGCGCGCCATTCTTTGTCCCCGGAACACCAGGCGCGGAAATCAATAGTGCGGTGACGCCGGCAGAAGGCGAGACGGTCATTATCAAGCACGAACCCAGCAGCTTTATAGGAACCCCGCTCGAGGATATTCTCCGCAAAAACGGCGTCACGTACCTTATGATCGTCGGTATGCAAAGCAACGTATGCGTAAAGAGCACGGCGCTGGATGCGGTCAAAAAGAACTACGCGGTAACTGTCGTGGAGGACGCCATTGCCGCGCGGAGCGGGGAGATCCACAAGAAAGCGGTCGCAGAGATGAAAACGGCCGGCGTCGAAATAGTAGTAACGGATTCGGTTCGGTAAACCCATAACCATGAATGGAGAAGACACTGAGCGACTCTCCGGCGATCAGACGGGCAGCAGATAGCGCTCGAGCATGACGGCGAGCTCTTCCAGGACGGATTCCCGTTCCCCTTCATCGTGCATGCGGAGGTGGTGAATGACTCCCTCCGTCGCGCGGAAAATGACGAGGGCGGCCGAACGCGTGTCGCGAATCCCGAATGAGTCGGCGTACAGCGCCAGGGAGGAGGCGAGCGCATCGATTATCCGCGCGTCCTCGCCCGCCTGCAATTTGAACGTGTCGGTATCCGTGAAGATCATGGCAGTCGCCTCGCGGTGAAACGCCGGGCTGAATTCATGCGCCGCCAGGGCGCGCCCGATAAGCCGGCGTATCAGCGCCCTGCCGGCGTCCGGTTCAGCAGGGGGCTCGCCCTCCCGCGTTCCCTCCATGATTTTTTCCCGCACGTCCTGATTGTATTTCCTGAGCGTTTCGAGAAAGAGAAGCTTCTTGTCCGGGAAATACGCGTAAAAGCTTCCCGTCGAAACGCCCGCGGCCGCCGCGATCTCGTTCGAGTTGGTCCCATGATACCCCTTCTTCGCGAAAAGACGCTCCGCCGCCTTGAGTATCCGCTCCCTGGTCCTGATCCCCCTTTTCTGTACAGGGACCCTGGTATCCCGTTTCGCTCTGTCCCCGCTCATTGTCGCCTCGCCAAGAACCGTTTTGGGCAAGCATAGTTCGGCCGGGCCGCGATAGCAACATTAATATGATATAAATATCATATTAATGTTGACAAAATATGATAAAACTATCACATATTGGAGAAATCCGGACAACGCGGGTGCGGGGAGAATATTTTGTGCGATGCATACGGACGGAGGAGGGTGTTATGAACGACGGGAAGCGAAAGGGACTGAACACGGTATCAGGGAGATGCGCGACGCGGATCGCGATTGCATGCCTCATCGCGATTATATCCGTGACGGGGTGCGCGCGGGGGGAAGGACGAGGTGATGACGGTTCGTGCCGGGGGCGTTACAAATTCCTACCTGCTTCCCTGTACGGGGGGATATCTTCTCATCGATACGGGGTACGACAAGGATTATGACGCGTTCATCCTTGAATCGGGAACGAAAGGCGTTGGGATCGCCGATATTCGCTTCCTCCTGCTCACGCATCATCACGACGATCACTCCGGTTTCGCCGCGCGGCTTCTTCGCGAGTCGGGGGCGACGCTTATCGTTCACGAAAAGGCGTTTCCCTTTCTCTCCGAGGGGAAACCCGAAATGAGGATGAAGCCGCTCAACCGGTGCACGCTCGCGGCGTTCACCGTGTTCGCCGCGCTGTTCAAAAATGACAAGACTCACGGCTTTCCCCCCGTGGAAGCAAACACCCGAATGCGGATTATAAGGGGCGACGACGCCGAATTTCTCAAGGGAATTGGGGTGGAGGGGATGATTTTAAGCACGCCCGGGCATACCGACGATTCGATCAGCGTTTTACTCGCGAACGGGAATGCCTTCGTGGGAGACCTCGCGATGGACATGCTGGGTATCTGCGGGTGCGCGCACCGTCCCATCTATGCGAACGATTATGGTCAGGTATACCAGGGGTGGAAACGACTTTCAGGGCGGGGGGCGAAAAAAATATTCCCCTCCCACGGCGACCCGTTCGACGCGGCGTCGCTTCTCGAGACGATGAAGGAAAAGCCCCTGGACAGCGAGGCCCCGGGCGGATTCTAGTTGCGGCCCCGCGCGTCCTTCGCGCCCGCGCCCGAGGCGATGAAGGCGCGTTTCCTGAGCGTCGCGAAAATATTTTTGTAATTGTTGCGCACGAGCATGTAGCGCGGCAGGGCGTAGATATTCTTGTTCGCGGAGAGCGGCACGCTCGTGATTCCCCAGTCGATGGTGAAGGCGCCGCGAAACATCCCCATGCCCAGGGCGAATTCCGCCATGTCGGAGCGCACGCCGAACGGGTACACGTAGGTGAGCACACGCACGCCCAGTTTATCCTCGAGGATGAGCCTGGACTTGAAGATTTCGTTGTTGAATTCGACCAGATCCTTCTTGTACTGCTTCTCGTTCAGGAACAAGTGGTAGTAGCCGTGTCCCGCGATCTCGCAGCCGTCGTCCACCAGGGACTTGAGCTCGTCCCAGGTCATCGCGTCCTCTTTCTTGCTTATAATGTTCGGGTAGATGCCCAGCAGGGGCTTGATGCCGCGCGGCTTGAGCACCTCCCGGTACGCCTCGAGCACGGTCTTGTGCCCGTCGTCGATCGTCACCAGGATGTTGTTGGTACCCTCGATATTACCTTCGAGAAGATCGGACATTTTTACGAATACGAATCCGTCCGCTTCCAGCGCTTCGATGTGCTCCCGCATCTCCTGTACGGAGAAATCGTAGGGGCTCTTCCCGTTGCCGTTGAAGGTGTGGTAGACGATCACCTGCACCTGCGCCGCGTCGAGGGCGGGGGAGAGCGAGACGAGCGCGCCTGCGGCGCACGCGGTCAGTATCAGAACGTTCAGTAATCGGGTCATCGTGGCCATGGTCCTGTATCGAAATAGTGTAGCATGATATGATTCGGCGCGGCGTAACGTGCAACATTAATTTCATCGGCAGTGGAGGAAATTTTGCATGAGAAAAATTACCGTGCATGAAGGGGTGACGGCTGATTTGCAAATTCTTACTCGAACGCGATTCCTGGTCTGGTACATATGGACGCCGTGCATGCCCTTGAACAGGCGTTGCGGCAGTTATCGACAGGGGCGGGGGCCGATTCGCGATGCGTTATTCCCCGGACCGGCTGCAGGCGCAATGCCTCCGGACCGGGGCCCGGCAGTATTCAGGCGCTCACGTCGAGGTTCTCGCCCTTGCCCTCTTCCTGGGCAATGACATCGGCCTTCATCATTTTGTTTTCGAGACCAAGCTGCATCTCCGTGGAGATTTTGAGCATATCGTTCATTCGTTGGATTGTATCGGTTATCTGCGCGGTTGCGCTGGTGTTGATGTTCATGGATGGCCTCCCTGCCCGGGCGAATGCGCCCTTGGGAGTATCGGCTGTCGAGGCGTCAAACTTGAGGGAATAATGGATCACCGGGCCTGCGCATGCAGCGGCGGCGGGTGATATCGGTCCCCCGGCCCTTCGATGGTCGTCGTCATGCAGGCGGCAGGACCGGCCGCAGGACGGCTTTCTTCCACGCGGGAGAGCGTATCGGATCATGTCCGTGCGCCCGGAGCGGTCGCGTCGCGCAGTTATTTCCAATAGGAGCGACCCGTGTCAAACCGGGGTTGCCGATTCCCTCCCGCCAGGGGAAGTATACCGGTTGACGGGGAATTGAAATTATACTACTATCACGCACACGGCCATGAAATCAATATCAGCGATAATCGCCTTGACCATGATTCTTACGGGCGCCGCCGCGGCGGG